>JAITKQ010000166.1 GCA_031278295.1 Spirochaetaceae bacterium
GTTAGCCGGGCCAGTTCTTTTGTGTTCATCATATACTTCATCCTCCTACTATATCCGAGGGGGGTGAACGATTCCCTCGTTACTATAGGGGGTGAACTTATCACTTATTAACGACAAAAGCTTTTAAAATCCTTGACATAAATGAATGCCCGTGTTATGTTGAAGTTATAGTCCATCGCGTTTTAGAATGTTCTTTAAGGACCGTCTTCGCGCCGTGGGTACAGGTAAACCTTACGAATAAGGACATCGCCCCTGTCAGGGCGCGTATTCCTGATTCGCCGAGGGCAGGACAGGGGCCGCCGCCGGATTTGGCGCGGCGCGGGGGAGTCCGCATGGATGTGCGGGCGGCTTTCGCGCGGCGTGTATGGGTCTTGGGTTTGGCGGAACGGCGTTTATATCTGCCTTCGGGGAATTTCCTCGAAGGTTTTTTTTTGCGATAAAGGCAGGGAGTTAAACATGAAACGTGTCGCGGTTATCGGCGCCGTACTGGACGAGCCCGGCGTCTGCCAGAAGGCGTTTAACGATACATTGTCCAGTTACAGCGCCATCATCAGGGGACGCATGGGTATCCCGTTTGAAAAAGAAAAAATATCGGTTGTGTCGGTTGTGCTTGCGGGCGAACTGGACTCAATTAACGCGCTTACCGGAAAACTTGGCAACATACCGCATGTAACGGTAAAAACAGCCATATCCGGCGAATTGAAAGGAGAAAATCATGTATAACCCGGCTTCACCTTCGGCTGACGAATTTATCGACCACAGGGAAGTGCTCGATACCCTGGAGTACGCCGCCAGGAACAAGAATAACGTCGAACTTATCGACAGCCTGCTTGAAAAAGCAAAACCCCGGAGATTGGGAAAGGAGGTACACTGTTCCGGCCTCACCCACCGGGAGGCGTCCGTACTCCTCGCCTGCGAACTGCCGGAAAAGGTCAAGGCCATGTACGACCTTGCGGAAGAGATAAAAAAGGCCTTCTACGGAAACCGCATCGTCATCTTTGCGCCGCTTTACCTCTCTAATTACTGCGTGAACGGTTGCGTATACTGTCCATACCACGCGAAAAACAGGAAGATCCCCCGCGTCAAACTCGGGCAGGAGGATATTCTGAGGGAAGTGAACGCGCTACAGGACATGGGGCACAAGCGTCTCGCGCTGGAGTGCGGCGAACACCCAAGCGAGAACCCGATCGAATACGTGCTCGATTCGATCAGTACCATCTATTCGGTCAAAAACAAAAACGGCGCGATACGGCGGGTAAACGTTAACATCGCCGCCACCAGCGTTGAAAACTACCGCAAACTGCGGGATGCCGGCATCGGGACATACATCCTGTTTCAGGAAACCTACCACAAAGAAAGCTACCACACCCTTCACCCGTCCGGCCCCAAGCACGACTACAACTACCACACAGAGGCGATGGACAGGGCGATGCAGGGCGGCATAGACGATGTGGGGCTTGGCGTTCTGTTTGGACTTGAACGTTACCGCTATGAGTTTGCCGCCCTCCTGATGCACGCCGAACACCTGGAGGCGGCCTTCGGCGTCGGCCCCCACACGATTAGCATGCCTAGGATAAAGCGAGCGGACGACATAGACGTAAACGACTTTAACAACGCCATCAGTGACGGTACTTTTGCCAAACTCTGCGCCCTCGTCAGGATAGCGGTGCCGTACACGGGCATGATCATCTCTACCCGTGAAAGCCAGGACGTGCGCGAAAAGGTAATCCGCCTCGGGGTCTCCCAGATCAGCGGCGCGTCCCGCACCTCCGTAGGCGGCTATGGGGAGGAAGAACGACCCCACGACACGGAGCAGTTTGACGTGAGTGATCAGCGCGCGCTGGACGAGGTTATCAAATGGCTCATGGACCTGGGCTACATACCCAGCTTCTGTACAGCCTGTTACCGCGAAGGCAGGACGGGCGACCGCTTCATGTCGCTCTGCAAATCCGGCCAGATTCAGAACTGCTGTCATCCTAACGCCCTGATGACCTTGAAGGAATACCTGATGGACTACGCGAAACCGGCCACCCGCAAGACGGGCGAAAAGCTGATTGAAAGGGAGATCCCGGCCATACCAAACGATAAAATCAGGGAAAAGATACGGTTCTGGCTTTCGGACATAGAAAACGGTAAACGGGACTTTAGGGTATAGCGGGCAAGGGGGGGGGCTCGCGGGGTATGCCCGCGCAATCGAGACAAAGCCCTGCGATGTTGGAGCGCCCTAACCGCGGCCCCGCATACGCCGACATGGGGGGGGGGGGGCTGGGGGACGGACAAACGCCGCCGGGAAGGGCGGGAAGTGAACAGGATACCGGAGGTTTTATGAATTTACGGAGCGATGACGAATTACTGCACTATATCGTGACGGAAGATCCGCGCGAAACGGAAGCGCTGTTCGCCAGGGCGCGGGCGGCGCGGGAAAAGTATTACGGGGCGGACGTGTACTTTCGCGGCCTAATCGAGTTTACCAATTACTGCAAGAATGACTGTTACTACTGCGGGCTCAGGCGGAGCAATACTAAAATAGAGCGTTACCGGCTTTCGCTTGAACAGATTCTGATGTGCGCGGGTCTGGGCGCTATGCTGGGCTACCGTACCTTTGTGTTGCAGGGCGGGGAGGACCCGTACTTTACCCGCGAACGGGTCGTTGAAATTGTCGGCGCGTTGCGTGAAAAGTACCCCGAATGCGCGATCACGCTTTCCATAGGCGAGCGGAGCCGGAAAAGTTACGCGGCGTTTCGCGAGGCGGGGGCAAACCGTTACCTGTTGCGGCACGAGACGGCAAACGCCGGACATTACGCGAAACTTCACCCGGCCTCTATGAGTCTCGGCAACCGTAAGCGGTGCCTCTTTAACCTTAAAAAGCTGGGCTACCAGGTTGGTTCCGGTTTCATGGTTGGTACGCCGTTTCAAACGCCTGAAAACCTGCTTGAAGACCTACGTTTCCTGCAAAGCCTGGAGCCCGATATGGTGGGGATAGGCCCCTTCATACCGCAGTCGGATACCCCATTCGGCGAAGAAGCGCAGGGTTCTATGGCGCAGTCCCTGCGCATGGTTGCCCTCTCACGCCTGCTGCTGCCCGCCGCCCTTATTCCGGCGACGACGGCGCTCGGTACCATACACCCGCAAGGCAGGGAAAAGGCCCTTCTGGCCGGCGCCAACGTCGTTATGCCAAACCTTTCGCCAAAGGCCACAAGGAAACTTTACGCGCTGTACGACAACAAGATATGCACCGGTGACGAGGCGGCGGAATGTCTGGGCTGCATGACAGGCAGGATCAGAAGGGTTGGTTTTGTCCCGAATATGTGCAGGGGGGACGTGGCGCTCAAACGTCTTCAAAGCGGACGCCTTCTCCGGATGGAATGAAGCGCCTCGCCGGTTTGCCGGTGATTTTTTCCAGCATGTAGGGCGGCATCCCGGGACAGAGGATTTTTTCGGTTCGTAGCACGGCGCAGTTTTCGGCGTCCAGAATCTCGCCCGCCTGTATGTCGCGTAGCGCGTGTATAGAGCGGTTCGTGCGGGTATAATTTTGCGCTTCCGAGGCGGCAAGCCGCTTTACCCCGTCGCCTAGGATACGCCGCACTTTTTTTGCGGAATATTCCTGTTCCGCCTCCGTGAGCACCGTAGCCGAGTCCAGCTTTTCCGCACGGCGTATGGCGGCGCACATTTTTGTGAAAGCGGCGGCGTCAAGCGCTATCGGGTCGTCAAGGCCCGCCCCGCCGCGCGATATACAAAAATGCTTTTCTACCACGCACGCGCCGCAGGCAAGCGCAAGCAACGGCACAAGGCAGGGGTCCAGGCTGTGATCGCTCAAACCTACGCTCACCCCAAAAATAGCGCCCAGGTTTTCTATCAATTTAAGGTTGTAGTCGGTTTCGGGCGCGGGGTATGCCGTAACGCAGTGCAAGAGGCAGGTCTTACCGCCGTCAAAGAAGCCAAGAGCCGCCTCTATGTCCGAAAGCGTCGATACGCCGCAGGAAAGCAGCGCGGGCAAGCCCCACCCGCCCACCGTTTGCAGCAGCTGCGTGTAGTTCAGTTCCGGCGAGGCTATCTTTACCAAATCCGGTGAAAGGCGGCGGAGACATTCGGCGCTTCGCGGTCCAAACGGGCTTGCAAGGAAGAGGAGACCCTTCGATTCGGCGTACTCCTTCATGCCGGCATAAAATTCCTCCGGCGCTTCCAGCTTTTTGAACGCATCGTACAGCGGAATATCGCCGCCCGGCAACGGTACGGGCCCGGTCAGCGGGTGTATTATCTCGTCCGCGTACACAATCTGTGTTTTAAAACAGTCCGCGCCCGCCTCTGCCGCCGCCGCCGCCAGTTCCCGCGCCTTTACCGCGTCACCCGAATGTGAGGTGCCCGCCTCCGCTATTATCAACACATTTTCCCTGTTGAAGCGCCTCCCGTTTACCGTAAAATCCATGTAGCAATGTTTGCAGTTACCTTCAAAAATTTCTACCCGTCACGGCAGTTTGAACAAGCGCACACGGCGCTTGTTCAATGACGTTGACAGCGGCCGGCTTGCGGCGTCTCCGCGGCAGACCCCGCCGCGGATGAAACTACAGCCTGAACAGCAAGTCCTCGTAACCGGGGAAGGGCCAGACTTCCTTGGACACGATCTTTTCGAGGGCGTCTATTCTCACACGGACAGCTTCCATGGCGGAACGAATCTTTTCGTTGTACAGTTTGGACTGGGCGAACGGTTCTTCCGTGGCTTGGGCGGCGGCAAGCGCCGTTTCCAGCTTGGCGGTCTCATCGTACAGCTCCGAGCAAAGTTCCGCGATACGTTTGGCGCGTTTTTCCTGCGGGGCGCTTATCGCGTGAATCGCCGCCATCGCTTCCGCGTCCCGCGCCAGTTCCGCGCCGTACTTGCTGGCCGCCGGGAATATGCTGCGCCGCGCGATGTCTATCATTACGCCCGCCTCGATGTTCACCTGCTTTGAATACTTTTCCAGGTAGATGTGGTAGCGGCTCTCCATCTCGTCCTTTGAAAGCACATTGTGCTTTTCAAACATACTGATCGTATCGCCGGCCAGCAGCACCTGTAGCGCGTCCGGCGTGGAAATAACGTTGGGCAGCCCCCGGCGCTCGGCCTCGCGTACCCACTCGTCCGAATAGCCGTTCCCGTTGAACACGACGCGGCGGTGCTTGATGTAAGATTCTTTGATCAGTTCCTGAATCGCCTCGTTTTTGTTTGAAACCTTTTCCAGCTTATCCGCGAATTCGGATAAAACCTGCGCGACGGCAATGTTCAGGTACGTGTTGGGCGTCGCTATCGACTGTGACGAGCCGACCATGCGGAATTCAAACTTGTTGCCCGTAAACGCGAACGGGCTTGTCCTGTTCCGATCCGACACATCCTTGGGCAGGCTGGGCAGGCTTGTAACACCCAGCTTTATGCTTCCGCCGGAATCCGTGCTATGGCTGTTTTTGCCGTCCGCGATGTTGTCAAAGATTTCGGTAAGCGGGCCGCCAAAAAAGATCGATACGATCGCCGGAGGCGCCTCGTTTGCGCCGAGCCGGTGTTCATTGCCGGAGGTAGCGACCGACGAGCGTAGCAAGAGCGCGTAACGGTCAACCGCTTCCACCACGGCGGCGGTAAACAGCAGGAAACGTGCGTTGGACTGAGGATTCTCGCCGGGTTCAAACAGGTTTATGCCGTCGTCCGTACCCATAGACCAGTTGTTGTGCTTGCCCGAACCGTTCACGCCGGCGTAGGGTTTCTCGTGCAGCAGGGCCTCCATGCCGTGCCTGCGGGCAACGCTGCGCATCGTCTCCATCACAAGCTGATTCGCGTCAACCGCGCTGGTGGTGTTGCTGTAAACCGGGGCTATCTCAAACTGATTCGGCGCGACCTCGTTATGCTGGGTCTTGGCCGCGATGCCGAGTTTCCACAGCTCATAGTTCAGTTCACGCATGAATTCCGCGACGCGCTCTTTTATCGCGCCGAAATAGTGATCCTCCATCTCCTGGCCTTTCGCCGGTACATTGCCGAACACGGTACGGCCTGTCAAAAGCATGTCGGGGCGTTTGTCAAAGTAGGTTCCGTCCACCAAAAAGTATTCCTGCTCCGGCCCGACAGTCGTAAACACCCGTTTTGTCGTGGTGTTGCCTATCGCCCTCAATACCCGCAAGGCTTGCTTGTTCAGCGCGTCCATAGAACGCAGTAAGGGCACCTTTTTGTCGAGAGCGTGCCCGTAGTAACTGATGAAGGCTGTCGGTATGCACAGTGTGGTACCGGTTTTGTCCTGTTTAAGGAAGGCGGGGCTGGTTACATCCCAAGCGGTGTAGCCCCGCGCCTCAAACGTGGCGCGCAGGCCGCCTGATGGAAAGCTGGAAGCGTCCGGCTCGCCCTTTATCAGCTCTTTGCCGGAAAATTCCATGATCACCCTGCCGTCCCCGGTGGGCGCGATAAACGAATCGTGCTTTTCTGCGGTGATTCCTGTGAGCGGCTGAAACCAATGCGTGTAGTGGGACGCGCCTTTTGAAATCGCCCAGTCCCTCATGGAGGCGGCAACCACCTCCGCCACTTCCAGCGTCAACTCTTTTTCACCCGTCTGAACCGCCACTATTTCTTTGTAGATGTTTTTTGGCAGCCTCTCCCGCATCAGCGCGTTTGAAAAACTGTTGGAACCGTAAACATCGGACACCGGCGTCTTTGTAAAATCAACTTCTGTAAACATAAAATCTCCTGTATTTTTGGAATTTGAATTTTGTACCGATCATGCAAGAAGCATGCCAACCGGCAGCCGCCCCAAACGGGGCCTCCGGTACGGGTGGCCCTTAATTTACGGGAAGGTCTCCCCGAATCTCCGGTTTACAGGTATTTACGAAGCGGAAAACCCCCGTGCACCGTGCCAGACCCTTTCCAAAATGCCGGCATACCGCAAAGGCGCGCTTACAATTTTGTAGATTTTAGCGGATTTCATACATATTTGTAGAATTTCTTAGGCAGCGCCGATCTATGCGGATGCGACAAGGCGCCACGCCGACGGGCTTGCGCCCGAAGCGCTTTTCAAGACGCTCCCCGCCATGAACCCCTGTAACATTCACCGGCAATTTTTTTGTCCGGCAAAACTAGCGGAAACGGGATGCAAACGGACGGGGCCTCGGCTTGAGTACGCGACGGGCGCCCGTATTCGGGGATCAACGGAATCCTGAAACGTTGTACGGTAGCAGCGAAAAAAAGGCGGGCCACACGGTGAGGCCCAACGACACCGGCTACAATCCTCAGTACCCTCACCAGGGGATGCAGGACAAAGGCCGGTGTCTCACCGCCCTTGAAGGGGGAGGGGTTTCAGGGTATATTGTAACAAACCGCGCGGTTTGCCGTGGTTTTTAACTTTCCAGTTACGGAGGGGCCATGGCTCACTGTGTATCCGCGGAGGCGGAAAAAATACTCGATCGGGAATTTCCTGTTTTGGACAAGGGCTTTGTCCGTTTGGTTGACTACCTCGGTTCGGACGAGCGGGTGGTCCAGTCGGCGAGGGTTTCTTACGGCGAGGGTACCAGGAGTTACCGCGAGGATGCCGGGCTCATTGATTACCTGCTACGGAACCGGCACACGAGTCCGTTTGAACAGATCGTTCTTACCTTTCATGTAAAGATGCCGATATTTGTCGCCCGCCAGTGGGTACGCCACAGGACTGCCCGGCTGAACGAGATTTCGGGGCGCTATTCCGTGTTGAAGGACGATTTCTATGTGCCGGCGGCAGGCGATCTTGCGTTGCAGAGCGGCGATAACAAGCAGGGACGCGGCGAGACGGCGCTTCCGCCTGACCAGGCGGAAGCGCTTCGCTCCGCCTTTGAGACGGGGCAGCGCAGGACCTACGATGAATACTCCAAATTGATAGATTCCGGCCTTGCCCGCGAGCTTGCCCGCATCAACCTGCCGCTGTCGCTGTACACGGAGCTGTACTGGCAGATTGACCTGCATAACCTGTTC
>JAITKQ010000171.1 GCA_031278295.1 Spirochaetaceae bacterium
TTGTATCGCCGTCAAACTCCGCGTCATCCCCCTCCGCGCTCTTCCTAAACGAACCTGTCATGCCCGCTATTTCAAGCCGGTCCAGCTTAGTGTTGAAGGCCGCCCCGCCCTCCAGAGCTTTAAGATCCGCCTCCGATGGGGAGTCGGCGAGCGTTCCTTTAATCATGACCGCTTTCTTCGGCATAGTGAACCTGTACAGGGAGTACTTATACCACGTGCTCTCATACGCGTAGTCGGACGCTGCACCATGTGGCGCGCCTGGAACTAGTGAAAGGGCTTTTTCATTGGCTTTCAGGCCGGCGAGCACCGCGCCCTCCTTATAGTAAGCCTTGACCTTAACTTCCTGCCCCCACGTGCCGGACACTACGGTACCCGGTGTAACATCATTCCCGCCGACCTCTATTACGGCGAGGAAAGGAATTTCCGTTACCCCGTCCGTTTCATTGCCAGTTTGGATTTTTGTTACATCGTTGGCTACCATTATCCGGTACGGACCCGATCCAACGAGAGCTTGCGCCGGTTCAACAGTCTCGTCCGAGGTGCCGGGGCAGCCTGCCGCGATAAGGAGGGTCAAACACGCTAAAAGGGTACTAGCCCCCCCCCCCCCCTTCATCAACCTGAATAAACCAATGTTTTTCATTTTTACCTCCAATGAAAAAAGTTATAGTAGCAATATAACAAATACAGTCGGAAAAGTAAACTCTCTCGCCGCGTGGACTGCCCGGCGCTTCCGATTTAGCGCTATATATGGATTTTACAGGCGAATTTATGGCTGTTTTCCCACATTTGCCGGTAAATGTAGGACTGCCGCGTCCAAAAGCGCCAGCCGCCGCCATTCCTTGACTAAACCGCGGCCTTGTTTTACAATACATATCAGGCTAGTAGGAAATAATGAATATGACGGACAGTTACGAGACCAGGGGCTGGCGGAGGGTTTTCCGGGAATTGTGGGGCTTCCTGAAAAATTCACTCGGCAACTTTTTTTCTCTGGAATTCTTGAGCGTACTGATACCGATACTCCTTTTGTGGGAATTCCTTCCCCGCTGGGGGGTGCTGCCGGAAAGCCTGCTGCCGCCGCTCAGCGTCGTGGCGCGGCGTTTCTGGTACATGCTCTGGCACAAAGATCTTGTGCTGCATATAGGATACAGCATGGGCCGCTTCTTTACCGCCTTTGGCATCGCGGTGGCGCTTGCCGTGCCTATAGGCCTGTTGATGGGCTGGAATCTCAAAATCCGCGCGTTCGTCCTGCCGCTCTGGCAGCTTTTGTCGCCTATCCCGCCCCCCGCTTGGGTGCCTATGACGATAATCCTGTTCGGCATAGGCTCAAAAATGCACATATTCCTGATGTTCATCGGCATATTCTACCCTGTCTTGTTCAACACATACCAGGGCATCAAGGACACGGACCCGCGCTATCTGGCTTCGGCGCGGGTATTCGGCGCGAGCGAGTTCACCCTGCTCCGCAAAGTCTACTTCTGGTCAGCATTCGGCTCCATCATCATGAGTCTTAAAACCGGCGTCGCGATGGGCCTGGTGATGCTGTTGATAGGCGAGTCTTACGGAGGCCGCATGGGTATAGGCTACCTGCTGGGACAGGCGAAAGACTACTTTGTCATCCCCGAAATGATGGTCTGCATGGTCATACTCGGCTGGATAGGCTGGTTTTTGATAGAAATTCTCAAGTATTTGGAGTTAAAACTCGCTATCTGGAAGGTAGGCAGGTAACGGGTATGCCGCCTTTTTGTGTTTATAAAGAATCGGTTTTTTGGGGGGGAAGTCTCCCCCCTGCCCCGCACTCCGGCAGCTTCGCCGCCTCCGTTGCGGGGACACCCCCCTCTGCGGGGGGAACTATGTTGCGAAGGCTGCGGTGCAGCCTTTGTCCCGGTAGGGGTAAATAACACGGGAGCTAAGGCCTCCACTCCCCCCGCAACGCCCCCGTACTATCCTGGCAGGCTGTTGTAAAGGGAACACGATGAGGGAACACGATGATTGAGGCAAAAAGCGTCAGCAAATTTTTTCCGGTTGTAAACGACAAGGGCATAGCCGAAGGGCTTACCGCCGTTCTCAACGTGTCGATCAGGATACCGGACGGAAGAATCGTTTCCCTGCTGGGGCCTTCCGGCTGCGGAAAGTCAACGTTCCTCGAAATTCTTGCCGGACTCCAGGCCCCTACGGACGGGACTATACATATAGACGGGAGGCTCGTTTTGGAACCGCTGCCCGCGACCCGCAGGGAACAGATTGCGTACAGGCGGCGCTACCGTTTCATCTCTCCGCTCGCAAACGGCGTGTTCCGCGACCGCCCCAAACACGATATAGCGATGATATTTCAGGATTACGCGGTTTTTCCGTGGATGACGGCCCTGCAAAACGTGGTTTTTGCCCTAAATTTAAGAAATGCGGAACGGCGCGGGGCGGAAAAGCTAAAGAAACGGCAGGTGGAGGAGAAGGCGCTGTACTACCTGCAAAAGACCGGTATCGCCGCCTCCGCCCACAAGTACCCGTCCCAGCTTTCAGGCGGTATGCGGCAGCGACTCGCGCTGGCCAGGGCAATCTCGGTGGAACCAAAAATAATCCTGATGGACGAACCCTTCGCCGCGGTGGACGCGCTGACGCGGGAAAAACTACAGGACGAACTTCTGCGGCTATGGGAACAGACGGAAAGCGGCGGGATACCGATCACGATAATAATGGTAACGCATGATGTACAGGAGGCGGTCTACCTTTCCGACGAAGTAATCGTGTTTTCCCCCTCGCCCGGCACGATTCGTAACCGTATCCCTGTAACGGTAAAGCGTCCGAGGGCAAGGACGGACGCCGAGTCGCTTGAGATACAGGACCGCATACTTGCCATGTTCCAGTATGACATAAACCAGGAGGCCGATTATTCAATATAACCGAATGAGGAATGAGGAATGAGGAATGAAGACGCCCTGAGCAGGGGAATGATTTTTGATAACATAATCGCGGCGCGGGGGAACACACCCCTCGTCAGGCTTTCAAAGATGGGCAAGGACCTGCCGGGGATCGTTCTGGCAAAGCTAGAGTCGTTCAACCCGATGGCGAGCGTGAAGGACCGTATAGGGGCCGCGATGCTGGACGCGGCGGAACGGGACGGCAGGCTCAAGCCCGGCGCCACGGTGATAGAACCGACTTCCGGGAATACCGGCATAGGGCTGGCCTTTGCCTGCGCTTCGCGGGGCTACCGGCTCATCCTCACGATGCCGGAAACGATGTCCGTGGAACGCCGTAAACTTGCCCGGCTTCTTGGGGCGGAGATAGTGCTCACCTCCGGCAAGTCAGGCATGAGGGGGGCGGTACAAAAGGCCGAGGAACTGCTTGGCCGGATAGAAGGCAGCTTCATGCCGCTTCAATTTGAAAATCCCGCCAACCCGGAAGCCCACCGCCGGACGACCGCCCTGGAGATATGGGCGGATACAAACGGCGCGGTGGATATCTTTGTCTCCGGGGTAGGGACGGGGGGCACGGTTACAGGCGTCGGCGAGGTGCTCAAAGCCCGCAAACGGGAAACAAGGATAGTCGCGGTGGAACCGGACGCCTCGCCTGTCCTTTCCGGCGGCTTTGCCGGGCCGCACCGTATCCAAGGCATAGGCGCGGGCTTTATCCCAAAGGTGCTTAACCGTTCAATCATCGACGAGGTGGTCCGGGTAACCAACGAGGATGCCGTTACGAGCGCCCGGGCGCTGGCCCTGTCCGAAGGCATCCTGGCCGGCATATCCTCCGGCGCCGCGTTGTGGGCCGCCCTTAGAATCGCCGCCCGCCCGGAAAGCGGCGGCAAAACAATCGTTGTGATACTGCCGGATTCGGGGGAACGTTACCTTTCCACCCAGCTTTCCGATCTTGATGAATGAGGTCCGGCGTGAAAAAATATTGCGGGGCAATGACGTTTCTACAGGCGCTGCTGCTTTTCGGCTGCCTGGCGGAGGAAGAAGCGCCCATAATCACATCCGCCACGTACCAGCATACACAGTACAACGGCCGCCCCCAGCCGGTACAGGCAGAAACGGCGAAAGAGGACGCGCCTCCGCCGGTAATCACGTATTTCAGGTCGGAGGCCGATCTGGAACAGGGGCTTAACGGCGAAAGCGCCGCCCCCGCCGATGTGGGCGACTACTATGCCAGGCTTGAACGCCCCGCCGGAAACGGTTACAAACAGGGAAAGCCCATAAAAATTGAGTATCATATACAAAAAGCGTTCATTTCAATAAGCGCCGACGCGGTCCAACGTTTCAAACATGACGGCAGGCCAAAGCATGCGGAAGCGCGGACGGAACCGCCGGAAGAGCCGCCGCTCGAATTTTCGTATTTTACGGACAGCGGCGAGGCCCTTGCCGCCCCGCCCGCCGCAAAAGGCGGCTACCGCGTCAACATCGTATTCCCTGGAAACGACCGCTACATGGGCGCCTCACGCGAAATAGAACTGTATATTGAGCCTGTTCCAAACTAAGGAAGCACCGATTTATGCGCATTCGCATAAATCGGTGCTACTTTAATGCGAATGTCAACTTTGTTGACACATTTGCGTAATGAAATAGAGTTGTTCAGAAACCTCAGTTTCTGAACAACTTCCGCTGAAAAACCTGTTCAAAAACCCGTGGGCTTTTGCCCACATTCAAATAGGTTCTTGAACAAGTCCAATGAGCTCTCTCCTTAGGGCAACGATGATTGGCCTCAAGTTAACCAGCGTTGCCCTAAAAATATGCCTGCC
>JAITKQ010000009.1 GCA_031278295.1 Spirochaetaceae bacterium
TCCGCTACGCGGTAGCATCCCGAAGGCGGGGTTCGGGTTCTGCCGGCGGGGTCGAAAAGGGCGGTGGTGGAGGTTTTGACTACCGTGTTATCCGCTCCTTCCATGCCAGAGGCTACACCGTAGCCTCTGGTACTGCCCTCTGCCATACGCGGCTGTAGGGGGGGGGGGGGGAGATGTTTCAGTAGCCGCGAATGTACGCGCCCGTCTGCCAGCGGGGTGTTAGCCCGGCAGTCTTACGTTTACAAAAATTTTTCAGGTAATTCGGGCGCATTTCCGGCACTTCGTGCCGGAAACCGGGCTTTGCGGGGTTCCGCCAGGCAAGCCCCTTGGGTTGCCCCTCCATTCCCTCCGCGGAGCGTCCGCGCGGACGCTTCGCGCCCCTTCAATCCCCGCGTTTCGTACCCGACGGCTTTTTCGCCAATGATAGACTGAGGCTGTCAGAACGGGCGGTCAAAGCGGTTTTTGGCGGCGGTGTAGAGACGACTGCCGTCAAAATAGACAGTGTACCCGGAGTACAAGTCCAGGTTGTTCAAGTCAATTTGCCTGAGAAAACTTCGGACCTCCACAAACGGGCCGTCGTACAGAAGCAGGGAACCTATAACGATGTCTTCCAGGAAGGCCGGGAAGTATAGTTTCAGGCGCAGGTGGCGATCGTCAACCAGATTCAGGCCCGTCAAAATACAGCGCTGCTGTCCCCCTATTAGCGGCGTCATTCTGTTGACGGTAACGATGACAGCGGTGTATTCGAGCGTAAACGGATGCGCTTTGCTGTAATAATTTTTATACCGGGGACGCGGGCTGCCATCCGAAAAAAATTTATTTGAGGACGTGAATTTCGGGTACTCCGGTTCGATCAAAATGGTGTCGGCGGCGTCAAGCGCCACCCTCGTTACCGGTACACCGGCATAAATACCGGGGTAACGCAAAAAAATATAGGCCGCAAACACAACACAGATTCCGCTTGTAACGATTACCGGAAACAGAAAAGCTTCCGGCAGCAACACCGAAAGAATTCCCGCCGCCGCCAGGCAGCCGGCCACGGTTAAAAGGCCGCTTTCCCGTAGCAGCTCCCCGCCGGCCAGGATGAAAGCGACAACGGCGGACAAAACAGCGGCGGGCAGCAACCAAAAGCCGGCCGTAACGCGATTTTCTTTTTGCCCGCGCCGCAGGCCTTTTTTGTAAAAACTAAAAAAAAACCCGAGGGCGGTGCCTGCCAGAATCGCGGACAGGTAAAAGAAATCCCGTGCGGAAGAAAAGTCACCCGGGTACAAATTTTCCTCCGACGCGGCACTGTGAAAAAGTACCACGCCCCCAATCAAAATTCAGGAGGTGCCCGGCCCGGACATGAAGCCGCGCTTGCGGGATTTTATCCGCAACGGGGTCTGCCGCGCGGATGCCGCAAACGGTTTGCTTCCCCGGTCCGGGCACTGTTGGCGCCATCCTGGAATTTTGGATTTTATGCGCTAAGCGCAACAAACTGCTAGGGCATAACGGAATATTCATGCACCACCTGAATTTCGGATTTTACGTTCTCGATTGACGGCACTTCCTTTGCCGCGTTAACCGCGGACTCCGCTATGGAAGCGGAAGACGCGACTCCAAACAGGCAGGCGTTGCCAAGCGAAACAGACGCTTCCAAAAAGTGTATCGCTATACCTTTTTCGTACAGCACATGATGAATTATGCCCTGCGCCAGGATTAAATCTTTCATGCGAATCTTGAATGAAGCTTCTATATCGTCGTTTACTGTGTTTGAAATCAGGTTTTTTACTACCTCGGCACAGGCGGACGGACAAATGTGCGAAGTATTTATTGTTATATGATAATTTGCCGGGTTCCTCCAATCAACTTCAAAAAAATATTTATGAAACCCGATTCTATCCTGATCGCTTTGCGAAATTATCTGTAGTGCGCGTTTTTCATCACAGTGAAAATAACTTTTTACCCGCGCTATCCGTACATCTTTTGACGATATAAGGTACACGGGTATCACGCCCGGCAGCCCGTTCAAAATCGCAAACGCGCCCCGCCCCATCACGATGCAGTTCCCCTCTTTTGATGCAGTTAAAATGGCCGATTTTAAATAGTGCAGATAATCGTCCCTGTCCTGCGACAAAGAAGCCCAAAATGACGGTTTCCTCTCATCATACTTTTCCAGTTTCTGTTTGGTAACGCCGTAGTTTTCGATGCATTCTTCCAGTTTAAACCGGTCTACAAAGCGGTAGCTTAGCTGCTTTGCCAGTTCCATGGCAATCTCATCGCCAAGCGCCGCCAATTCCCTTGAAATGGTAACAATCGCCATACACACTCCCCCTATAACGAGTATAGACAAACACAATTAAAATGTATAGTATTTAAAGATGAAAACAAAACTGCTAAAGGATCAGGTGCTTGACAGCGGGTTTAGAATTCTGGATATTGTTTACCTTGACGAATTTAAAGCCGACGGCATTTATGCGCGGCATGAAAAAACGAAAGCGGAAGTATTTCATATTTATAACGATGATGATGAAAATCTTTTTGCGTATGCGTTTGCTACAGCCCCCGATGACTCAAGCGGCGTGGCCCACATAATCGAACATTCGGTTTTATGCGGTTCAAAAAATTATCCGCTAAAAGACGCCTTTCTTGTTTTGGCGCAGAGCAGCCTACAGACATACCTTAACGCATGGACATTTCCTGACAAAACTGTTTACCCGGCAAGTTCCATCAACGAAAAAGATTATTTTAATTTGATGGCCGTTTACGGCGATGCGGTATTCCACCCAAACCTTGATGAATGGACCTTCATGCAAGAGGGCCACCACCTTGAATATTCAGGAGGCAGACTCGGCATATCAGGCGTTGTGTACAACGAGATGAAGGGCGCGTATTCCAGCATGGACCAGTACACAGCCGATTGGGCGCTTCGTTCCGTGCTGCCGGATACGATATACTCTCTCGATTCGGGCGGCGACCCGGACTGTATACCGGATTTAACCTACGAAGCGTTTAAGCGTTTTTACGCCGAGCGTTACAGCCCGGCAAACTGCCGCATATTTCTTGCGGGAAATATCCCGACAGAAAAACAGCTTTCGTTTTTGAACGAAAAATTTCTTGTGAATGTTGAACCTGACAACGTTGTAATCCCGCCCGTGAACACGGCAAAAATCTGGGACGCTCCCAGAACATACACGGCTACGGTTCCGGCGGGCGCGGGTGAAACGGCGTCCGTGTTTATGTCGTGGCTCTGCGATTTTCCGGACATACGTGACGGCACGCTTCCGCTGTCCGCCCTGGCGGAAATTCTGCTGGGGCACGACGGCGCCCCTCTAGGCCGGGCGCTTGTAGAGTCGGCGCTTGGGGAGGACCTTGTTCCCGTCTGCGGTCTGGAAAACGAAATTAAACAGCCGGTATTTACGGCCGGGCTGCGCGGCGTAGCGGCTACGGACGGTGATATTGAAAAAAAAGCGGCTGAAATTGAAGAGTTGATGGCTAATGAATTCAGACGGCTTGTAACCGGCGGTATTCCAAAAGAAGAAATTGAATCATCCATGCTTTCGCTTGAATTTTCAAACCGTGAGATAAAACGGTCTCACGGCCCGCGCTCACTGGTATGGCTCCGGCGTTCGTTGCGCGGCTGGATTCACGGCGCGTCTCCGTGGGAAACGCTGCTGTTTGTGCCCAAGTTTGAAAAACTAAAAAAAGCGATAGAAAACGACGACCGTTTTTTTGAAAAACTGATACAAAAAATATTTTTGGACAACCCGCACCGCGCGCTTGTAATTCTGCGGCCTGAAAAAGATTTTTTGCCAAAAAAAGAAAAAGCCCTGAATGAAAAACTGCTGCAAAAAGAAAGCGACTTAACGGCGCAGGAAAAAAAAGATATTAAGCAAAAGAATAAAAAACTCCTGGAATTGCAGAGCACCCCCGATTCCGTCGAGGCGTTAAAGACGATTCCGCATTTAAAGGCAAGCGATTTATCACGCGACATTGAAAGAATTCCGCGCGATCTGATCGATGCGGGCGGAATACCTGTTCTGAATCACGCGATTTTCACAAACGGCATAACGTACTGCGATCTCGCGTTCCCGCTCGATATACTTGATCCCGGAGATTATCTCTGGATACCGCTGTTTTCACACTGCGTAACGGGGCTGGGGCTTCCCGGCGTAAATTATGCCGAAGTTTCAGGTATGCTTGCGCGAAACACGGGAGATTTTTTTTCCGCGCTGCGTACAAGTTCCATACCGTCCGGCACGGAGGAAATTATAAAAACACCGTCCGGTGCGCTTGATATTGCCGGACGGGACTGGCTTATATTCCGCGTTAAAACTTTCGATCACAAGACGGAAGCGGCGCTTGATCTTGTAAAAAAAATTATTACAGACGCCGATTTTTCCGATCTGCGCCGCCTGCGCGATCTTGTTCTTGAAATGAAAAATGAGTTTGACTCAAACCTCGCAAACTCAGGCAGCGCGTTCGCAAGCCTGCGCGGAAACCGTTCCGCCACACGCGCCTCCGGCATTGTCGAATTGTGGGCCGGTTTTACAGCGCTGGAATTCATACATAGGGCGGTGGAGTACGACACGGCGGAACTGGGCCGCAAGCTGACAAAGATACGCGACAGGCTTGTTTCAGAGGCCGGGCTGTTCATAAATGTAATCGGTGAAAACGGGGAAGCGCCGTCAATTATCGAAAAAACATTTTCACACTTTACGCCGCCGCGCCGCCGCGCCGGACTTTGTTACGAAAAAGACTCTTTTGACAGGCTTGTATCGTCGCTGAATATGCCGTGCGGCGGCAGGCCGGGCGCTCTTGAGATTTTTTCGTCGCCGGCGCTACAGGTTGGTTTTGCCGCGCTTTCACTTGGCTGTTCCGGCTTTGGTACAAAAGAAGCGTCCGCCGAAACGGTCCTAGCCCATTATCTTTCAACGGGTGCGCTTTGGACCGCGTTGCGTATGAGAGGCGGCGCCTACGGCGCCAACGCGACCGCAAACAGCATAGAAAGTACCTTTACATTTTCAACATACAGGGACCCGCGTCCTTACGAATCGCTTGAAGCCTTTTCCAAAATACTTAAAGCCGCGCAAAAAACAAAAATCGCGGATGACACGCTTGAAAAAATAATCATCGGCGCGTACGCGAAAGAAAAGCAGCCTACAGCGAACCCGGTGAAAGGCTTCAAGGATTTTATGCGTTTTCTGTACAACATAAACGATGAAAAGCGGGAGGCAAACCTCCAAAATATAATTGACACGGACTCAGGCGGCATTTCGCAGGCCGCGGAGCGTCTTTACGGCGCGGTCACCAAAGATTCCCCGCGTGTTATCCTCGCCGGGGAGTCCGGCGCGGCACTTGCCGCCCGTAAATTCAGGACGGGAACGCGCAAATTACCCGCCTGATCCCCCCGCCCCCCCAGTGAAAGCCGCGCTATTTCACCGTGATACACTCGTATTCGCTCGAACCGAGTCCTATTTTTTCGGCATGGCTTATCTGTGCAAGGCCGTTTGTCGTAGGATGGACATCGACAAAATGGTCGCCGTGAGTCCGCTTGCGCTCCGACAGTATACTCGTGTTTATCACGGGCGCGGCGTTTGCCGCGTCCAGGCAGGCCTTGTCCAGCGCGACAGGGTCGAAACCCGCAAACATACCTATATCGGGGATTATCGCCGCGTCGTTCTCGCCGTGGCAGTCACAGTACGGGGACACCTGGTTGATGATGCTGATGTGAAAATGGGGCCGCCCGTACAGCACGGCTTTCGTGTACTCCGCCATCTTGCAGTTTAGTTTAACGCTGCCGGAATCGCTGTCATTGAAAATCGCGTTGTAGTTGCAACTTCCGATACAGCGCCCGCAGCCAACGCATTTTCCGTGATCTATCGCGGCCTTCTTGTCCGCGCCGTAGGAAATCGCGCTTTGGGCACAGAACTTTGAACACTGCCTGCACCCGGTACAATTTTTAACGTCAACTTCAGGTTTGCCATCGTTGTGCATCTGCATCTTTCCGGCGCGGCTGCCAGAACCCATGCCTACATTCTTTATCGCTCCGCCAAAACTCGCTATCTCGTGCCCCTTGAAATGGTTAAGCGAGATCAGTATGTCCGCGTCCATTATGGCGCGTCCTATCAGCGCCGTCTTACAGTATTCGCCGCCTACAACAGGAACTTCGATGTCGTCCGTCCCCTTGAGTCCGTCCGCTATGATGTTTTGTACACCCGTTGACAGCGGCGTATAGCCGTTTTCAAACGCGGCGTCCATGTGAACTATCGCGTTGTTGCGCCGCCCTACGTACAGCGTATTGCAGTCGGTCAGAAACGGAATGCCTCCCCGCGCTTTTATGTGATCCGCCACAACCTTAGAAAAGTTGGGCCGCAAAAAAGCAAGGTTGCCCGGTTCCCCGAAATGAATCTTGATCGCGGTAAACTTGTTTTCAAAGTCAATCCCGTCGATACCCGCCGTTGTGATGAGCCTTTCGAGCTTTTTCAAAAGCCCGTCGCCCACCCTGCACCTCATATCAGTGAAGTACACTTTTGATTTATCCATTGTTTTCTCCTGTAAAAATATTTTTAATTTTTGATGGGGAAGCCTCCCGCTGTCAACGGTTCGCAGTTAACATGGGGTGATCCCTCATCAACAGTTTGATCTATGATTGTGACGGAAATTGGATTCTTCTGATATTTTTTTAGACACGGCGCGGCGCGTCCCTATGGAGCAAGCCCCCGTTTCATTTCGAATATCAATTCATGGTATAAGTATTTCCGCGTAAGCCCGTCATCCGCTGCCGGTATCCCGATAAGCCGATCTTTTACCCTTACCGCGTGCTTCACGTTGGCACGGTATTCGTACAGCCGTTCTTTCTTGTTCCCTAAGGAAGCGCGGGGAAAGCGTCAAAGCCGTGTTCTTTAAGACGCGCTATCGTGATTTTTTCCGTAGCGCCTTCGGGGATGCCGACAGACACGGCCCAGTAGGAATTTCCGTCCACGACACGGGGGGCAAGCGCGGCGTTAAAGCCTTCCGCTTCCAGGCGTTTTGCCTGTAAAGCGGCGTTTTCCTTTTCCCTGTACAGGCCGGTTTGAAGCGGGCGGGAAGCCTTGACGGGGGCCGCCCTCGCTGTGGCGGCGGAGCGCTTCGGGGCCTCAGCTTGCACGGTATTCGTCCGTTCGTCTTTTTGGGGAATGGTATGGAATTCCTCCCTGCCGGGGAAGAGCAGCCAATGGGCCGTCTCCGGCACGGAAACAAATTTGTCCTTACCGGCGGCGGACGCGGCGGAATAGGCTTCCGGGCTGTCAGGAAATTCCGTAAGCAACTTTGTCCTGTAATCGTTGTCGCCGTTAAAATGCCAAAGCATGTAGTAAACGGCAGGCCGAAACGAAAGGTATTCCGGGTTTTCCGCAGCCGAGGCAAGGGGCGCGGGGTTTCCGTTGTGAAGGATTTCGATCTGACCGTTCAAAAAGACGGCCCTGGCGGAGATGTTTTTATCATCCCGTGACGTCAACAGCAGCAACTTTACGATGGCGTCCGCCTTGTCCCAGTCCCCAATGGAAACATAGCAGGCGGCGCTTTCCACAAGCGCGGTATCGTCCCGTTTTTCCGGATTCGCGTACGCCGCGTTTTCCCAGGCGGCCGCCGCGCTTTCGGTATCCCCCGACAGGTAAAGCATCCTTGCCAGCCGTGTATAAGCGTCATGCTTTTTTTCCGTACCTGCCGATGTAGACTCCATGTCCGTAACGGCAGCCCGGAACTCGTCGGCGATGGACTGCGACCTTGCCGGGTCCGCCTCGTCCGCTTCGAGCGCGGCAACCGCGCAGTCCAGGACGGCGCAGAGACCCGCGGCAAAAAGTGTAATTTTTCTTGATAAATGCATAATGCCCCTATACGCCGCTTTTCTTACAGACATTATCGGCGCTTTTGGCTCAAATTTTGACCCGTCATGCCGCCGGGCCCCGATCCGGCCTTTGGTGCGAAAAAGGCGTAATCACAGGCTTAGTCCGCCCTGCCTTCCCGCCTGTCGTGTTCACAGCAGTTTTACATTTACAAAGATTTTTCAGGTAATATGGGCGCATTTCCGGCACGAAGTGCCGGAAATCGGGCTTTGCGGGGTTCCGCCAGGCAAGCCCTTTGGGTTGCCCCTCCATTCCCTCCGCGAAACGTTCGCCCCCCCCCCCCCCCCCAATCCCTTGCGCGTTTCGTACTCGCCGGCTTTTCCGGCAATGATAGGCCGGTAAATGTAAAATTGTTGTCGTGTTAAATTTGGCTTGATGATATACCGGGAAACCGCTATAATTTTGGGCATTATGGACGATCTCGCGGTTGAATTGAATCGTATTCTTGAAGGAACGGCCGCATGGCGGCTCCTTTCCGATTTTGGGAAGCGGATGTACTTCCCTCGCGGCATAATAGCGCAGAGCGGCGAGGCAAAAAAAGCCGCGTCAAAGGCTAACGGAACGATAGGGATGGCCTTTTCAAACGGAAAACCTATGCTGCTGCCCGGATTCAAGCGGTACATGCCTGACTTTGAGCCGGAAGAAACCGTCGCTTACGCACCCACAGCCGGCAACGAAAAACTGCGCGAGCTATGGAAAAATATGATTCTGCGGAAGAATCCTTCGCTGGACGCAAACCGTATCTCGCTTCCGGTGCTTACGCCCGGCATCACGGCGGGAATTTCATACACGGCGGAACTTTTTTTGAACGCGGGGCAGACGATTCTGTCCGCGGATCCGGCATGGGACAACTACCGCCTGATTTTTGAGGAACGTTGCGGCGGCGTCTTGCACGGAATTCCGGTTTTTGATAACGGCGGGCAGCTTGACATCCCCAAAATCAGGGCCGCCATACTACAAGAAGCCAAAACCGGCAGCGTCCGCATCATCTTTAACTTTCCGAACAACCCTTCCGGGTACTCGCCCACCAACGCCGAAACCGCCGCGCTTGTCGCTTGCGTGGAGGAGGCCGCAGGCAGCGCGGATGTGCTGGTAATATGCGACGATGCCTACTTCGGCTTTTTTTACGAGGATTCTGTCTGCCGCGAATCGATCTTCAGCCGGCTCGCCGGCCTGAATGAACGGGTCATCGCCGTAAAAACAGACGGCCCGACGAAAGAAGATTACAGTTGGGGCTTCCGTCTCGCTATGGTAACGATAGGTTCAAAAGGTTTAGGTCCCGAACATTTTGACGCGCTTGTTACAAAACTAACAGGCGCGATAAGGTCTTCCGTTTCGTGTTCAAACACATTCGCGCAGTCGTTGTTTCTTAAAGTATACGGCGATGAAACGACGCATCAGCAAAAGGCCGCTTTTTTTGATACCTTGAAAGAACGCTACGAAGCGGTAAAACAATTTACACGGACGCATAAAGACCACCCGCGCCTGTCGCCGCTGCCCTTTAACTCCGGCTATTTCATGTGCCTCCGCTGTACAGGGCTTGATGCCGGTAAACTTCGCCGCAGGCTGCTCGAAAAACACGGTATAGGCACAGTATCCTTTGGCAGTGAATACCTGCGCGTCGCGTTCTCCAGCATAGAAACGGATATAATACCGGAAGTTTTTGGCGCTATTTACGATACGGCGCTGGAGACATTCTAAAAGGCGGCATGCAGGCTGAGGGGAGGCCGTGTTACAGGTAACAGGTCTTTAGCCCGCGTTCTTTTTCGTTGCGTTCAAAGGCAAGTTCTATCAGGCGGTCGATCAAGGCTTTGTAGCCGAGTCCGCGCTCCTCCCAAAGTTTCGGGTACATGCTGATCTTTGTAAAACCAGGCATTGTGTTTATTTCGTTTACAATTACCATGCCGTCGTCACGCATAAAAAAATCTATGCGTGAAAGCCCTTCGGCGCACAAGGTTTTGTGGGCTTTTACCGCAAGTTCCTGTATTTCTTTTATTTTTTCGTCAGACAAGCCCGCCGGTATCACAAGCTCGGCGCCATCTTCGTCAATGTATTTGGCGTCATAGGAGTAGAATTCATGGGCAGGCCGTATCTCTCCGGGCAAAGAGGCCGCGGGGTCGTCGTTGCCCAAAACGGCGCACTCCAGCTCACGCCCCTTTATAAATTCTTCGATTATAATTTTTGTATCGTAGCGAAAAGCTTCCCGTACAAATTGCAGGTATTCGCTCTCATTGTGAACCTTGTTTACGCCTATTGACGAACCCATGTTAGCCGGTTTTACAAAATGGGGGATACCTAGCAAACTTACAATGTCGTCATAGCCGGGCGCCTCCGCCATTGAATGAAGCGTGGTATGTTTTGCAATCGGAATGCCCGCCTCGCGCAAGAGCCGTTTCATAACATCCTTGTCCATGCCGATCGCGCTGCCAAGCGCCGCCGTCCCCACAAACGGAACGCCCGCCGTTTTTAAAAGGCCCTGAATGGAGCCGTCCTCCCCCAGCGGCCCGTGCAGTACCGGAAAAATCACATCCACCCGTGTTTTCCCGCCGCCGTCTATATGAACAAGGCTGCCGCCGGAACCCGGCAGAAGCGCCACCGGCGTACCGTTAGGCTTGAGACTTATTTTCTTGGGATCATCCTCGTTCAGCAAAAAACCGGTTCCGCCGTCCGTACCGTACAGCATCCATTTCCCGCCCTTGTCGATGCCGATGGGAGCAACGTTGTACTTGTCCCGGTTCACAGCGTTAAAAATACTTTTGGCCGATTGAAGTGAAACCTCGTGCTCAGCCGAACATCCGCCAAACAGAATACCGACGCACCTTTTTGCCATGTCCGCCTCCAGTTTAGTTACCGGATTTTAAATCAATACCGTTAAATATTCAACACGGTCGGGGAAATGACGCTTTTTCGGCATTTTTTTTGTGTTTTTCCTTTTTTCGAAAAATCACCAAAAAGAGAAGCGCCGGTAAAGGCCCCCCCCCCCCCCTGTTTTACCCTCTCTTTATCGGCATACCGCCCTTCCCCGCAGGGGACAGGTCCCTTCGGGGCGTGCGGCCATCACGGGGGCCTGTCCCCATGTGGCGGGGGCTGTCCACGCAGAGGGGGCTGTCCCCATGTTGGAGGGGGCTGTCCCTTGTGGAGGGGGCTGTCCCCGTGTGGGGGGGCTGTCCCCGTGTGAGGGGGCTGTCCACGCAGGGGGCTGTCCCAGCAGGAGGCTGTCCCCTGTTGGAGGGAGCTGTCCCCGTGCGGAGGGGGCTGTCCACGCAGAGGGCTGTCCCTTGTGGAGGGGGCTGTCCCCGTGTGAGGGGTCTGTCCCCCAGAGAGCTGTCCCGACAGAGAGGGGCTGTCCACGCAGGCAGGGCTGTCCACGCAGAGGGGGCTGTCCCCGTGGAGGGGGCTGTCCACGCAGGGGGCTGTCCCGGCAGAGAGGGCTGTCCCCGTGGAGGGGGCTGTCCACGCAGGGGGCTGTCCCGGCAGAGAGGGCTGTCCCCGTGGAGGGGGCTGTCCCAGCAGAGGGCTGTCCCCCGTGTCGGAGGGGGGGCTGTCCCCACAGAGGGCTGTCCCGGCAGGGGGCTGTCCACGCAGAGAGGGCTGTCCACGCAGGGGGCTGTCCACGCAGGGGGCTGTCCACGCAGAGAGGGCTGTCCACGCAGGGGGCTGTCCACGCAGGGGGCTGTCCACGCAGGGGGCTGTCCACGCAGAGAGGGCTGTCCACGCAGAGAGGGCTGTCCACGCAGGGGGCTGCCCCAGCAGGGGGCTGTCCCCTGTGTGAGGGGGCTGTCCCCGTGGAGGGGTGTCCCCATGTGGAGGGGGCTGTCCCAGCAGAGGGGGCTGTCCCTATTGGAGGGGACTGTCCCCGTGGAGTGGGCTGTCCCTGTTGGAGGGGGCTGTCCCGGCAGAGGGCTGTCCCCTGTGTGAGGGGGCTGTCCCCATGTGGAGGGGGCTGTCCCTGTTGGAGGGGCTGTCCCCGCAGGGGGCTGTCCCCGCAGGGGGCTGTCCACGCAGGGGGCTGTCCACGCAGAGAGGGCTGTCCACGCAGAGAGGGCTGTCCCCGCAGGGGGCTGTCCCCGCAGGGGGCTGTCCCCGCAGGGGGCTGTCCCCGCAGGGGGCTGTCCCCGCAGAGAGGGCTGTCCACGCAAAGAGGGCTGTCCACGTGTGAGGGGGCTGTCCCCATGTGGAGGGGGCTGTCCCCCAGAGGGCTGTCCCGGCAGAGAGGGCTGTCCACGCAGAGAGGGCTGTCCACGTGTGAGGGGGCTGTCTCCGTGGAGGGGTGTCCCCGTGGAGGGGTGTCCCCTTGTGGAAGGGGCTGTCCCCGCAGGGGGCTGTCCCGGCAGAGAGGGCTGTCCCCGTAGGGGGCTGTCCCTTGTGGAGGGGGCTGCCCCCCAGAGGGGCTGTCCCCGTAGGGAGGTCTGCCCTCGCAGAGGGGGTTGCCCCTTGTGGAGGGGCTGTCCCGGCAGAGAGGTCTGTCCACGCAGAGAGGGCTGTCTCGGCAGAGGGCTGTCCACGCAGGGGGCTGTCCCCGTGGAGGGGGCTGTCCCCGCAGGGGCTGTCCCCGCAGGGGGCTGCCCCCGCAGAGGGCTGCCCCCGTGTGAGAGGGCTGTCCCCGCAGGGGGCTGTCCCCGTGTGAGGGGGCTGTCCACGCAGGGGGCTGCCCCAGCAGGGGGCTGTCCCGGCAGAGAGGGCTGTCCACGCAGAGAGGGCTGTCCCCATGGAGGGAGCTGTCCCCTGTTGGAGGGGGCTGTCCCTAACGGAGGGGGTTGTCCCTCGACGGAGGGAGTTGTCCCCGTGTGGCGGGGGGCTGTCCCCGCAGAGGGGCTGTCCCCCCGTGGAGGGAGCTGTCCACGCAGAGGAGGCTGTCCCCGTGTGAGGAGGCTGTCCCCGTGTGAGGAGGCTGCCCCCGCAGGGGGCTGTCCCCGTGCAGAGGGGTGTCCCCATGTGGAGGGGGCTGTCCCATGCGGAGGGGCCTGTCCCCGTGTGAGGGGGCTGTCCCCGTGTGAGGGGGCTGTCCCTTGTGGAGGGGGCTGTCCCCGCAGAGGGGGCGGTCCCCACAGAGGGGGCTGTCCCTAGCAGAGGGCTGTCCCTGTTGGAGGGGGGCTGTCCCCGCAGAAGGCTGTCCCCGCAGGCAGGGCTACCCCCGTAGGGGCCTGTCCCTAGCAGAGGGGGCTGCCCCCGTGTGAGGGGGCTGTCCACGCAGGGGGCTGTCCCCGTGTCGGCGGGGGCTACCCCCGCAGAGGGGGTTGTCCCCAAAGTAAACGCCTATGGTGTCCGGCGCAGTTAAGGCGGGCGTGGTAAATTCTCGCGGTGGGGCTGTCGAGACGGGGTAGCGGGCGCCTGCCCTCGCCCATGGCGGACAGGGTCTCAGTCTTTCCAGGGAAACAGCAAGCCCCGTACAGTACGGCGGCCCGTTTTTTCGTACTCCTCCGCCAAAACCGTATTCCAGGGAATATACCTGCGGCTGGCGTCGCCGTTTTGTTCAAGCCAGTCGTATTTTAAAAGGCGCAGGCGCAGGGCCTCGTCAAGAAAGAGCAGGACGCCGGCCGGTCCCGGCAAAAGGAAAGCGGTCACCGCCGATAAAATGATAAACAACAGTGCCAACAGCATGGTTCCGATAAAAAAAAACGGGTTGTCAATAAACAGCAAAAAGCATTTTTTTATAATTTTAAAGGCAGTACCGCCAAGCCGTGCGCGGACGGCAAAAAAATATTGAAACACGGTTGTCAGCAGAACAAGTGTCCAGAAAAGTAGCGCCGCCGCGACAAGGCCCGGCGCATTGTCCAACAGCAGATAAAAAGGGATTATAAACGTAAAAAGGAGGGCCCCGGCGCAAAAAAATATGCCAAATACGACGCCGGTTTTCCACACCGTGCGGAACACGCCAAAAAACTCATTGAAGCCAAAGCGGGAGTAATCGGAAATATTTTTTACGCATATAGCCGCCGCTGCAAGGTATACGGAACACCATAAAACGGTCAGCAAAAAAAACAGACCCAACACGGCGACTGGAAGCGGAGAAAACATTTCCAAAAGCCGGTTAAGGAGCATGAAAACCGCGAAAGAGGCGATAAAACCGATATTCAGCAGGGCTATACGGAAGGCGTTGTCCCAAAGATCAAAGAATGTTTTTTTTAACAGAAACCCTGTCATAAGTCAATCCCCATGCCGATATTATCGGTAGGAGCGTTTGACCGGTTAATGAAGAAGTTTGATATTGCCCTTGTTTGCACGGCGTTGGCCGTCCTTGTCATGGCCTTTTTTCTTTATCCCTCAAAAAAAATCAATTTTAGGCGGACAACACTGGTATTTTCCCAGTGGTTAACCGATGATATGGAACGGGAATTTCTTGACAAAATAATTGAGGAATTTGAAAAGAGCCGTCCGGGCGTTAGCATTGTTCTTGAAAACAAGAGTTACGGTAATCTGGAAAAGGACTGCGCCGGCTATCTTGACATTGTGCGGAACGACCGGTCCGACAGGAAAGAAAACAAAAAAAACACGCATAAATTTCCTGATATTGTAACGGTGGATCCGCTGTGGTTTGATGATTCTGAAAAACGTATTTTGTTTGCGGATCAAAACGGTGGTGAAACGCGGGAAGGTACAACAAGGAATGAAGTTTACACGATACCGTTGTACTCATACTTTAACACACTTTTTTATAACATAAAAATTCTGGAAGATGCGGGCTTCGATCGCCCCCCCAGTACACGCGGGGAATTTACGGAAGTCTGCCGCAAACTAAAAGAAGAAAATATTTACGGATTGTCCGTCAGCGGAAATTTCTTTACGGACGTTTTTCCGTGGATATGGTCCGAGTCCGGCTCAAGAACGCTACAAACGATAAGCGGCGAAAAGGATAAATTCAGCTTTACCGAAAAAAATGTCATCGGTAGCATGGATTTTCTTGATAAACTTAACAGGCAAAATATGCTGGGCCGGCCTCCGTTTATTAAAGATGACAATGAAAAGATAAATAATTTTGTTGCAGGCAAAACGGCAATGATTACGGCATCATCAAAATTGATAAAAAAACTTGAAACACAATACAAAGGTACACGCTTTGGAATAACAAACATACCGTATCCTGAAAATTATTCCGGGCGCCCCGTATTCAACATGAGCAGCGTACACGCGGCCGTTTTGTCATCAAGCAGTCACAGGGATAAGGCGTTTGAATTTCTGGAATTTCTCTGCGCGGCGAATGCGGCGCTTGCGACGGCGGCCGGCGCGATTCCCGAAGATTCCTCATCCTCGGTATTTGACAACACCTCCGCGGACAGTCAGCCATACGGGGGCGGGCAGAACAGCCGGCGGTTCGAAGCGATCCATGTGAAGGCGCAGAGTATGCTTGAGAGTGCGGAGAGCCTTGACGACTGGAAACTTTTTTCAGCCTGCGCCTCGCTTGCCTCAATAGCATCCGAAGAAATAGATTCGATGTTCAGGTACAAGCGCGGCGTGGCGGATACTGTCGAAGCAATAAAAAAGCGTTATGATTCAGTTATAAAGTGATTCGGTCCATTGGCATAAAAACGCGCTTTTTTCTGACACTATCATGTCTGCCCCTGTGCTGCTGCCTCTCGTCACGGGGCGGGCCCCCCCTCGACACGGTAGAACCAGTTGTGCCGGACGCCCCGGTCGAGCAGCCGCCGTACATCGATCGCGAGACGGACGTCACCGGTTTTACGCCGGAAAAACTTCCGCCCCTGCCCGTTCCCGCCGACGCCGGCTTCATCTCCGAAAGGGATGCCGGCTCCGTGCCGGACGGCGGGCGCCGTCTGACCGCTCTCTTCCGGGCGGCTTACCGTGAAGCCCTGGTGCGGGAGATTCCGCTGGTCGGCGTTTTGGGCATGGACGCGGCCCACCTCTGGCCCGAAAAATCGCCCCTCACCTGGGTACAGAACTGGAGCGTCTCATCCTCGTCCTTCAACAGCTCGTGGGGCATAAGGGGCCTCGCGCTGGCCGTGTTGAATACGGCGGGGGACAAGGTTTTTACGGTAAGCGGGGACATCCTCGATATGTACGGAAAGAATTTAGGTTTAGGCGGGGAAAACGGCGTAAGGGGCTATGGTTCGCCGTTGACAGATGTTTTTTTCATAAAATTTACGGATCTTGCCCGGCCTGTTCACGCGCAACGCTTCGACAAAGGGCTTATTTATGTTGACGGCATGGGAAGGGGCGGTTTTATAGCCGGGAATGCGCCCTCAGCCCTGGTGGAAAGTGATAAAATGACCGGCATCTACCCGTCGGATGATGCCGTGTTGCGTGAAAACCTCAAATTTACGTTTGAAAAGGCGTACAGGCGTCTTGTTGACAGGCATGAACAGGCGATAAAAGCGGACGGCCCCGTCGAATATTTTGATTTTGGCGGCGCGGCCTGGTCCGTCGAAACGGAGGAAGGTGCGGTTCAGGTAGCCGGCCTCTATGTTCAACAGTATGAGGACGGCCGCTTCGCGGCGGTTTTGCCCCTTCTTGCCGGCGGGGAAGGGGCGGAAACCGGCGATTTTTCGTATTTGAACGAGGCGCGTACGGTAGAGCCCCCGTTTTCCGCGATAGTAAACGGGAGTATCCGGCTACCCGGTGCGCGGGAGCTTAGCCCGCACCCGCTCGATGACAAGGGCAAAAAGTCCGCATTTTTAAAAAGTTTGGCACTTTACGGTATCCCTTTGACCGATTCGTTTGTTAATATAGAGACGATGATGCTCTCACAACGCTTTTCAAACGGCGTTTTTCGTGTTAGTATGCTTTAAGAAATTAAAACCGGAGACTGTATGAACAAGCGCCGTGTGCGTAAGCTCTTTTTTTTGATATTAATTTTTGCGGCGATGGTTTTTCCGTCAGCCGCGCAGGAATCTGACGCCAATGATACGGAAGATACCGTCGAGACGCTTGAGACGGTTGAGACGGTTGAAGACGACGGGGAATGGGACTATGGCGAGGACGAAGGGACCGAGGATGACGGCGAAAGCGGGGACGAGGACGGTAACGCGAATCTGCCGATAACTACGGATTGGGGAGGTACGCCGCTTACCGGCTACACGCGCGGCGATCAAACTTTTACGATAAATCTTGGTATACTTTTTCCGTTATTCTTTGTATCAAAATCCGGCGATCTGCTCGATAATAAGATATTTTTGGGCGGCGCCGGCTCGATTTCCTATAACTATTTTTTGAATTCACATTTATTCATCGGCGGCATCCTGGAAGGCAGTTTTTCGCAAACATTAGGAAAAAACTTTTTGTACCTGATACCGATAGGTTTTACGGCAGGGTATCAGTTTGTCCTGCGGAGTTTTGAATTCCCGCTTTCCATAACGGTAGGGGGCATGACCGAGCAGTACCTTACCTACAACGGTTACTGGATTTTTTTCAAACCGCAGGCCTCAACTTTTTTCAGGTTTAACAGCGACTGGTCCTTTGGCCTGAATCTCGCGTGGTGGCTTGTGCCGCAGTGGACAAACGATCCGGAAAGGGACGCGACCGGCAACTTTCTTGAAGTAACGCTATGCGCACGTTATCATTTTTAGGAACAATATGAAATACATACTGTACACGGCTTTATTTGTTTCAACATTTTTTGCGGCGGCCTGCAACCAGGACCCGATATTTATGATGATTTCCAACGAGGTGGAGCCCAAGGATCCGCTCATAAGCGGGTCACCCTCAAAATTTGCAAAAATCAACGACGACATCTATGTAGCCAACGGCAAACTTTGGAAATATACTACAAGCGGCGGGTGGGCGCAGGCCGGCGGCCCGTCAAATGTCTACGACATTGCCGCCGCGGGGACAACGCTGTACCTGCTGAGTGTCGGTCAAAACGGCTGTACGGTTTATAAACGGGACAGCAGCGGAGAATTTGCGTCAATTCCAAATAATAGCGGCTTCGGCATGATTCAAGGTGTATATACCGGTGGTACAAATCTTTACGCGGGCGGTATGGAAGGTGAATCGTACGCTATTCTATATATCGATAGCAATGAACTCAAATCTAAATCCCCCATAAGCAGCCCGCTGACCGGGGTTGCCGGCGGCTATTATGCCACTGCCCACAACGGCATATACAAAATAAGCGATAACACGCTTGTTGCGGGAGCCGGCTATACAATTGCGGGCATCATTGAGGCCGAGGGAAAAATCATCGCCGTAAGCAGCGGCGGCACGATTTTTGATATTGATCCTACAACCAACAGTGTAACCCCCTATGAGACAAGCTACAATTTTACCGGCGCCCTTGCCGTATACGAGCCTGCTTCGGGCAGCGAGGATCTTTTATTGATAGGCATCAAAGGCAGCATCTACAGTCTGGGTTACCGCGAGGCGTGGCTGAACGGTACTGACAATTTTGCGTTACGTTCCCCGGGCGGTTCGATCGCGGACTCAACTATCCCGATCGCGGACCAGGACAAGTACAGCGCGACCCTCGAAAAATACGCCGTCAATTCGCTGATTCAGGCAGGAGAAAAAAGCGAAGGCTGGCCTGTGATTTTTGCTTCCACACAGAAGAACGGGCTTTGGTCATACCGAAACAGGGAATGGAACGCTGAAGAATAATTTTTTTCGGTGTGCGCTTGCGGCAATGTTACTGGTAAACTGCGCGACCCACGCATCGTTAAAAACGGTTTACTATGACCTGCCATTCCCCGACAGGCCGGGTTTTGAACGGCAAACACTTGTTATCGTTCTTGTAAGCGATCTTCACAGCGATATTTACGGCAAGGATCAAACGCCCCTTTTGACGCGGATAACCGAGGCTTCGCCCGACATAATAGTCCTTGCCGGTGATATATTTGATGATCGTGCGCCGCACACCGGGACGCGGCTTTTGCTGGCCGGCATAAAAAAGGATCTGCCCGGAACGCCGGTTTTTTACGTTACCGGGAATCATGAGTATGACGGTGGTAAAATTGACGAGATACTGGGGGAACTTTCCGATTTTGGCGTTACGGTTCTGTCGGACGATTATGCCCGGCTTGAAATAAACGGGGTACGGCTTGTAGTGGCCGGCGTCGAGGACCCGAACAAAAAGCTGTCCGATCCGTCTTATGACGCGGGCTCCGCGGACGGGCAGTTAAAACGGGCGGCCGGGGCCGGCGGGTACAAAATCCTGGTATGCCACCGGCCCGATGTCGCCAGGCGCTATGCGGATTACGGCTTTGATCTGGCGCTTTCCGGGCATACGCACGGCGGGCAGGTGCGCCTGCCGCCCCTGATAAACGGACTTTACGCGCCGGGGCAGGGCCTGTTTCCCAGGTATTCCGGCGGTCTTTACCGGGTGGGCAACCTTACCCTCGTCGTAAGCCGGGGGCTTACGACGCGCCGCCCGTTTTTTCCGCGTATATGGAACCCGCCGGAACTTGTCGTGGTACGGCTTGGTTAAAAGGAAACGCCGTTTGCGTCACCCGGCAGCCTGTCGCGCCTGTAAGTTTATCGCTTTTCGTTGAAAAAAGTCATAAACCCTTCGTCTTCCGTCGGCGCGCCTCCTTTCAGCGCGGCTGTTTTAGGTCCATTCCCATCACCCTGGCGGCTTCCGCCGTCCGAAGCGCCGTTTAGCCCGGCAAGAGAGATACCAGGGTTATAGTGCTTCTACTTGCAAAACACTAATATGCCGGGGCGTAGCTTCGGGGCAACGAAAAACCCGTTTTGCGGGTCTCACGCACAGGTCCGTTATGTGCGGTTTTGCCCTTGCGTTACTCAATAATTTCAAAAACAGCTCTTTGTATTCCTTTTCTTTTCCAATCCCTTAATATTCCACTACGAATGTTATTTTTTAGATTTGAGTCATTAGTAAAATCTTTTGCATTCCAGAACTTAATTTCTTGTCTACCGTCAAAATATGTAATTGTATATCTTGCTTTTTTGGTTTTTAATGAACAACGGCGTTGTTTCAAAATATTCCATGCATTTTTTTATGTACGGATGCCCTTTTGCCGCGCCGAAACATCCCGCTTCAATGTTTTTGCTTATATGATTTTCGTAAGCAAGCATCAAGTCTAAACGCAAAAGATCGTCAAACTGTTTTACAATTTCCATGTCCATATCAAGATATATTCCGCCGTGTTTATACACCGCGTAAAGGCGAATATAATCAGACGCGCAGGCATACAGTTTTACCTCAAAAGCCTGCTTGACCCAAATGACACTGTTTACATCAAACCGTTTTGTGTCCCACCGCATCAACTCGTAATCCGGCAGCTTCTGTTTCCATGTCGCCATGCAGCGCTTGTAATCTTCCGGTATCGGGTCGTCCGACAGCCGGCAGTACTGAATGATTTTTGGTATCATACGCGCGCGCCCGTGCATAAGGGCGTTGCGAAGCGCCGCCGCGGATGGGGGCGAGCGCTTGCGGCTTTGTTATGCGCCGTTTTTTGATTCAACTTTTTGCCCCCATATAATTGTTTCAAATCCCCAGTAGCCCCAAGTCCATGGCCACAACACTTCTTTTGTTTTTTTAGATTCCCGCTCAAGAAGAAAACCAACAATATACACCGGAAATGGTTTATATGATTTATTCGCAAATAGCACTTTCATATTATTTGTTTTCAGCGTCGATATTATTTTTTCATAATCAGGCGGTTTATCCTTATGCGTCGGGTCGTCATAATAGTTTAAAGTTCCTTTACGCGGACCGGGAAAATCAACGCTTTTTTCCGTTGGAAACGATAAAAACAAATACCCTCCGGGTTTTAACGCTTTTATCATTGCGTCCAATGTCCTGTCCCTGTCATTACAATGTTCCAAATTATGCGCCGAAATTACCGCGTCAAATGATTCCGCCATATTTTCTATCGCTTCGGCAAAGCCTTCAGGTTTAACTACGATATACTCGTCCGCAAGATTCGGCGTGGTCTGGTTATAATCGCCTATGTCAATGCCGGTATATGTTATATCCGGATATTTTGTTTTTGTATTATATGGGGAATCGTTGCCGCAGCCGACATCCAGCAAATTTCCTTTCCGGTTTATTATTTTTAAGAACCTTGCCTTATAATGGCAGTTGGGTTCGGCAATCTTCCAAAGTACTTTTAGGTGCGTTTTATAACGTAGTATTAGGAATAGCAAAGCTGCTAATGTTATCGCATTAGTTATCAATAAGACATTTACCCTTGCGAATTCTGTAATATTTTCCATAACAATCCCCCAAAACGTTTGTTTTACGGCGCCACGGATGCCGTGCCGCCGTTTTATGAGGGAAAACATCCTACCTGGTGTCGGTCATGGAATGGTCCAGTACAGCCCTATAACCGGTTCCCATTACAACGGCGTAGTTATCAAAATTAAACGCCCTGATTGCCGCATCTTCCGAGACCCCCCGGTATTTCTGCTGGTGCAGGGAGTCTATCATCTGTCTCAGCGCCGTCCGCAGATTCGAACTCCTCTCTTCCGCTCCGGGTTTTTTTGCCATTTTTACATACAGATCCTCAATGCCGTTGGTTATCCGGAACATGATCGTATTGTCATCCGGTTCTGTTATGCTGTCGGCAAAAATACGGAAATTGCCCACCATCAGGGCTTCACTGTCCAGACCATAGGGCGGCGATCTTGGGGGGCCGGAAGCGGCGCGGATAACGGTTGCCATCAGCGCCGCCAGAGAAAAACTGTTATTTAACCATACTTTCCCCAATACGTGCCGCGGTTTTCTTTGCTGTTCAAGGATACGGAAAATTTCCCCGTCCATCAGGACGGATCTTTGTTCCAGCTTGCGGGAATATTGCTCATTGGTTAAATCGGAAGCATAGACCCCCGATTCCATGCCGTAGGGTTCAAAAACATAGTAGCTTATCTTTGCCGACACGAAGTATTTCTCCACGTCTTCCGTATGGTCCGCCCCGATAACCATGGCCATGATGCCGTTTTCTTTGCGGAGTTCAGCTTCCACGGCGCGGGACATGGTGTCGCTCCTCTTTATCGCGGTATCGAGAAATTTGACGTATTCCAAAAGGACTTCCCGCATATCGCCGGATATTCCAAGCCTCTTACGGTAGGGATCGACTTTGTTCAGCAGTTTCCGCAGGCGTTTACTTATCTCTTCAGTAGAAGATATGCTTGTTATTATTTCATAAGTTTCCTTTGTCCAAGGGTTTAGATCCAGAAGTTCGCTAAAATAGCGCAGGTAAGACTCCGCGTCTCCGGCGGTTTTAAGCCTGTCAAGAGCGCGGGGCAAAATGTCCGGCATTTCCCGTTCTTTATCAATTATCACGCTGGACAGCAAATAAGTGTCCAGAGCGTAGCCCGCGCTATCGGGAAACTCAACACCGTATTCCTCCGGCTTTTCAATGCCGAATACCCGGAAGTTTTTTGCCAGATACATGAATTCCGGCGCCGTGATTTCCCCGCTTTCAAGCAGCCACAGAATGGCCTGTGTCCGTTCCTGTTCGCCGGTATCGAGCAACGTTGTGCCGTCAAAGGTTTCCCCCTGGAACATTCCTTCCAAAGCGACACGCGCGAGTCCGCTGTTTTCTGCCAGCAGATCCATCAGGTACGCCTCCTCCGCCTGTATCAGCCGGGAACTGTGCCGTTCCGGCAGGATGACTACCGGGCCGTATCTGCCGGTTTCATTGCGGGAAGCAAGCGTAAAATAGCCCGATTCCGCTATCATCTCCAAGGTTTGGGCATCGATGCTTTTTGCTTTAACGGCGCAGCCCGCAAGAGCAAGAACCGTTAAACCCGTACACAGCCAGACCTTGATGGTCTTTACTTTTTTCATTGTTATTCCCCCGTAATATGGATTTCATATATCATCTGTAAATATTTCTTTTTGCCTTCGTCTTTTTGTTTTTCCCCGGCGGACTTTACTATGGCCAAATATTGTTCTTTTCCTGTTATTCCCCTCAATTTTGCAAGCGCGGACTCCACAACGGTAAAGTTGCGGCTTTTTGTGATGATCCGCCGTAGTTTCTTTACGGGTCTGTCCGCCATGCGAGCGATAAAAAAACAGCGCAACCTGGTAAGTGGTTCGCATTTGTAGATAAACCAGTATAAGTTATGGATTATCAGCGTCAGGACAAGGACGGCTGTAGCAGCAACAAGAGGTGTATACAGCAACGGGAATTTGTCAATTGGGAAGACTCCAAAAAACCAAGCAAGGCTAACGGGTATTAAGAATCCCATTAATATAAAATTCACGGCTTTCCGGATTTTCATGCCGGCCTGCCTTTCGGCGCGGCGGTTTTAGAGCGGGGTTGCCGGGTATTTTTCGTGGAGGATGAAATATGCCGTCCGTAAGTTCCGGCCCTTAGCCGGTAATTAAAGGCTAATTGATGATGGGGGGGAGGGGGGTAGAGCAACAAGATTTCCGATGCGGAAACCGCGCGGACTTGCCGTGTGCGATCCGTGCCCTTGCACGGCAAGGGCCGCCGGGAGGCTGAATTTGGACGGCGTATTGAACCGTTACACATCTTGTTCATGGGTAATAGTATAACATAAGCGAAAATTTTATCTACTGGATAAATCATATATGCCGCCCCGCCGCCGCCCCTAAACCTCAGCCCTGTTTTCCGCTATGCTTACGGCATGGACAAGCTGATAATCCGCGGGGCGCGGGAGCATAACTTAAAGAATATAGACTTGGATCTGCCGCGGGACAGGTTGATTGTGGTGTCCGGGCTGTCGGGGTCGGGAAAGAGTTCGCTGGCGTTCGACACGATTTTTGCCGAGGGGCAGAGGCGTTATGTCGAGAGTCTGTCCGCATACGCGAGGCAGTTTTTGGGGCGGATGGACAAGCCTGACCTGGACTACATAGAGGGGCTGTCGCCGGCGATTTCTATAGAGCAGAAGACCACGCACCGGAATCCCCGCTCCACCGTAGGCACTGTAACCGAGATTTACGACTA
>JAITKQ010000014.1 GCA_031278295.1 Spirochaetaceae bacterium
CTTTGCATTTTGCAAGACTTGTTCAAGAACCCGTGGGCTTTTGCCCACATTCAAATAGGTTCTTGAACAAGTCCAATGAGCTCTCTCCTTAGGGCAACGATGATTGGCCTCAAGTTAATCAGCGTTGCCCTAGCGGGCCTCTGTGCCACACATCTGGTACGCGGGAAGCGACAGCGGCGGTTTTGGGATTATACGCGCGAAGCGCGGCAAGCTCCCAGTGTTTGCAGGAAGCGGCAGGGCGGTTCCCAGGCGCGTTCACCGTAACCCCCCGCCATTATCCACGCGGAAGGGATATTCCTGCTCCGCAAAAAGTTGTATACCAGCATATCGCGTTCCACGCACTGATCGAGGGGAAGGCGCATCAGCGCACTCGACAAAAGTTCGTCGTGTTCGTAAGGATCGGCGCCGTCAACGACTATCGCGATGCCGGGCCCGGCGCCCTGCGGCGTAAGCTGTTCCAGCCTGTCAAGGCCCTGTTCGAGGCGGCTTATGTAAAGGGCTTCCTCGCCCTCCCCTATGGGGATGTCCACATCGGAGGGCAGGAGCGGCGCGCGTCCCTGTACGGCACCGCTCAGCGTTTCACTGTCAAGCGGCCAGCCCCGCGCCATGTGTATAGAGAGCGTGAGTATGTCGCAGCCGTCCTCAAACGGCACGGGATTCACGCCGCTACGTATGAAAGAAACCAGTTCCGCGCTGCCGCAGCCTTTGTGAACGTCAACGTCAATTATCCAGATCAGGCTTGCGCCGCCTTCGGCCTGGAGTTTCCGCGCCGCTATGATTATTTCGTTTATCAGGCAGAAGCCCGCGCCGGTATCGTAGCGGGCGTGGTGATTCCCGCCTGCAAGGAAGTAACAGAAATGCCGCTCCTCCGAGAGCGCCGCCGCGCAGGCAAGGTATGAACCGGCGCATTGGGCAAGAATCTTGTCAAACAGCGCGGACAGCGGCTTTAGCGCCTTGTCCGGCTCGTAACGGTTCGGTTTTCCGTCAGGCCCGATAAGTTCGTAAGCATTCAAAAGCTGCCTGGTCAGCCCGTCAGGGCTGTCGGAAAACAGCGCGTCCACGTAGGCAGGGCTGTGAACACGTTCAATGTCGGAACGTCCTATCACATCGCCGGTTTTTCCCAAAAAGGAAAGCGTCTGTTGAATATCAAGGACAGGCCCGGGAAAATGCCCCGACGGGGAGGCGATGTCGCCGCCAAGCTGATCGACGATTTTCCGCGCCCTCCACCCCGCTACCGGCAGCATAATACCGTAGTCACTGAAAACGGACACCACCTTATCGTCAAAAATAATCATAGCCTTACCCGCCAAACCCTGCCCGCGGCCAGACCCCAGCGCTTTGCCGCGTAGTCCGAAAGTGCGGCCGTTTCCCGCTTAAAGGCTTCCGCGATGCCGGGCCAGCCCCCCGATTCCTCATCCCTCGGCGGCAGCGTGGCGCGACGCCACGGACTACTTTCGTACATCCTGTTCGCCAAGCTTTCTCCAAAATACTTGCCGGAAGCCGAAACGCCCTGCTGTAAACAGTACGCCATGAATTCATTCAGAACAAGGAATGAATCGCTTACATCGTACTGCTGAAAGTCAAAGTATGACGTGATAAATCGTTTCGCCGCTATATCAAAGCCGGCCCAGCGCTGTTCGCAAAATTCCCTGAATTCCTCGTCGATAAAAAATATTCCGTGAAATGCCTCGTGCGCCATGAAGGTAAGCCGCAAATAGTCAGCCGAATCGCGCGATATTGAAATTACCGCCCCGCCGTCCGCCACAAAGCCATCTTCCGAAACTTTTATGATACCGGATTCGATAAGAATTTCGCGTAGCGTCAGTTCTTCCTCCAGCAACGGGAACGATGTTTTTTTTGCGGCGTCAAAAAAACGCGCCAGGGTTTCGGCGCTGTAGTCGTGAGCGTTCCAGCCGTGCAGTTCCGCGATCTCCTCGTCCCCGGCCAGCCTGCCCTTGAAGCCTTTCTTTTCGGCAAAGAACGCGGCGCGCTTAAAAAGTTTGTCCTGAAAATCGTAGGAGACCGTGTCAAATATTAAAATGTCAGGAAAACTTTCCCAGCGAAAAACCTCGAAATTTTTGCCGCGCCATTTGTCACGGGGGTAGAGAAGGATGAAGCCGGGGTCGGCGGTGATGGGTTCAGGCGGCGTTTCGGTTCGCGCCGGCGCGTCCCTGAGTACGGCAGTTTCCACACGGCCGCTTACTTGGACGGCGCCGGCGGACGCCAAAAAAGCGGCGGGCACGGTAAGGCTGTTATACCCGCTATCGTTTGCCATATACAGAATCGTAGCGTCGCCTGTAGTGATTTCCAGCGAGTCGTTTATCCCGTCAACAAACAGAATCCTTTTGTCCCTTATCCGGTAAGCTTCGTCAGGGTTTATCAGGATCAGCGGCTCTTCCTCGGCCCCGCCGCATACGCGGGACACGAAAGGGCTTGCCTGTACCGTTTCGCCCTTCGCGCTAAAGCCGTAGAATCGTTCTGTAAGCCGCAGCCCGTTCAAACGCAGTTCGGTCCCGGATTTTTTTACGCCTTTTATTTCGAGTGAAATTTTTTTTACCCGCGCCGTCCGTAGCGGAACCGTGTACCTTATACGCGGATTCGGCCTGTCTATCGCCAAAAATTCCAAGCCCAAGGGCAGCGCCCAGGCGGAATCGTCATCTATTCTTAAAATAACATGGTAATTTTCCCCGGCCCCTGCCGCCGCGTCCCGTCCGGAAATTTCCGGTAAACCGTGCAGCCTGTAATCAATTTCCAGCGAAAAGCCGTGCGGAACGTCCAGTCCCTGATCCAGCGAATAAACGTAACGTTTGGTTTTTGACAGGCTGAATACGCCGGCAAGTCCGTTTGAGGAGCTGTACAGCGGGTGGCTTTCGCCGTCAATTCCGGCAAGGACAAAGCCGGCCGGTTTTTCCGCGAAACATGAATTGCCAAGCAGCAGGATGGCGCTCAAAACAAAAACATATTTATTCGCAGTGGGGTCTAATACCCTGCCCTTTAGGGCGGTTAGAATTAGTAAATACTCACGCAAAATGGCAGTAGACCCCACGGTTAAATAATTTCCTTACAGTCGAACCTGCCGGTTCGCCGAACCTCGTAAATGATGCAACGCTTACAAGATACCCCGCCGCAAACTTGTTTGCGACTTCAGGGCGGAGTAGCTTCTTTAAAACAGGGGCGTGGTACGAAATCCGCGCAAACTGCCAAAGCAACCCAAAAATGAGAGGATTTGTAGCAGAAAATAGCGCAAAGACCTGCAAGCGCAACAGGCTGCCGGCGGAACGGGCGTATAGGGCATATCCGGGGGACCGGTACGGGGATGCTGAGATCGGGGTCAGACCCCGTTATGGGGAAGCGGCGATCCAAACCGCCATCCTCCCCCTTTTGCCGCCGCGCCCGGATAAACGGCGCTAATCCGTCCCCGCGTTCCGTAGCAGCCCTTTTCGCCTCAAACCGAAAACCCGTGCGGGGAAAGCTCGCCCCCATAACAGGCAAAACCTAAAATTGACGGTCAAGTTTAGCCCTTAAGCGCGGAGCTTCCCGAATACTTGAATAAAACGGCATTGTCTGTTAACCTGAATTATAGTTTACTGCTTTTAGCGTAATACTTACAGGGGGATTTATGGTTGAGGATCATGAAATGGTTGTAGATGAAACCAAGATAAAAAATTCTATGCGTTCGGGCATTCCTTTGACAATTACCACATACACACTTCCCCACGAGATAGAAGTATATATAGTGAAGGTTTTGGCCGTATTTTTGCGGCTGGCCGGGCACGAAAATCTTCGTGATTATATTGAATACTGCATTCAGGAATTGTCGGTAAACGCAAAGAAAGCAAATACAAAACGTGTATATTTTATGGAAAAATGCCTGGATATTAACGATCCCGGCCAGTATAAAGAGGGCATGGCTAACTTCAAAAAAGACATGTTCAACAATATAGCGCATTATCTTCAGCTTCAAAAAGACAAGGGCCTTTACGTAAAAATAATTATGCTCTACAGCAAAGACGCGCTACAGATTGAAGTCCGCAACAACGTTGTCGTTTCAAAAATTGAATTGATACGTATACATGATAAAATTGCGCGTTCACGGCAGTATGGCAGCCTCGAAGACGCTTTTTCCCAGGTACTGGACGATTCCGAAGGCGCCGGACTCGGTCTTGTCGTCCTTATACTTATGCTGAAAAAGATGGGATTAACAGAAGATTGTTTCGATATTACAAGAACGGAATCGGAAACTGTCGCAAAGCTTGTCGTCCCGCTTGAACAAACGGTCCTAACCAATGTCAGCGGTATTACCAAAGAAATCGTGGCTCATATAAATGATCTGCCGCATTTCCCCGAAAACATTATCAGGATACAGAATATGCTGTCCAACCCAAAGTACGATATGAAGGATATTGCGGGTAAAATATCCATTGATCCGGCAATAACCGCGGATATTATCAAACTTGTAAATTCCGCGCAATATATGACAGTAAAAAAAATTGACAGCATTTCAGAAGCCGTAAAAATTCTGGGCATTACCGGAATAAGGAATCTTCTTTACTCCTATGGGACGATGAAACTGCTTGGTGATGATACAGAAGAAAAAGAACTCCTGTGGAAACACAGCTACAAGACAGCTTTTTTTGCGTTTAACCTTGTCAAGAATTTTCAGCATGACAAAAGTTCCATTGAAGACATATACCTGGGCGGTATGCTGCATGATATGGGGAAAATTGTTTTGTCCGCCGTAAACCCGTCCGTCAACGACAAAATAAAAGTATTTTGCGAAGAAAAAAACATCCCTCCCATAATGTTTGAGGATATCAGGGCGGGCATGAATCACGCCGAAATCGGCGCGCTTCTTGCCGAGAAATGGAATTTTCCCGAAAATCTTGTGGCGGCCATACGGTTTCACCACACGCCCGGCGACGCGCCGGAAAAATACAGGCTGCTTGTTGATTCGGTATACCTTGCCAACATGCTGTGCGAGCTTGAACGTGGCGGCGCGGTTTTTGAGCAGATCGACGGCAGCGTACTTGCCAGATTCAACATTACAAGCTCAAGCCAGATCGAAAAAATTATAGAGGCGTTTTCAAAAGGTTTTAACAGGGAAAAAAATCTGGGACAAGCCTGATCAAGCCGTGGGCACCGCCAATCATCGCTGGTACGCCGCCGGACAATTCGCCTGCCGTAACGCATCAAGACGAATCTCCCCGCCACGGGTATAGCCGTTCCACCGGTACAGGGCGAGCGTACCCTATGCTTTAGATTTACCGTGGCGCAATTGCCCCCTTGACAGCGAGGTGCTTAGAATGCTAGACTTTCCGTGTATAGCAGACTTGGTCTAGGAGTGTCTGGTTTGGGTAATACCGGGATTGTAACCCAGGTCGTGGGGCCTGTAATTGATGTGCGCTTTGAAGAAGGTCAGGCGCCGGCCATTTTTAACGCTCTGGAAGTTAAGGTCCAGCCCGAAAAGGGGCTTGAGGGGCAAACCGGACGCACGGTGGTGATGGAAGTGATGCAACACATCGGGGATAACCGTGTACGTTGCGTCGCGATGTCCGCTACGGAAGGACTTTCGCGGGGGCTTCCGGCTCTCGATACGGGCAGCCCGATCAAGGTGCCGGTGGGCGAGGAGGTCCTAGGGCGTATGTTCAGCGTAACAGGAGCCCCGATCGATGACCTAGGCGCTTTTTTCTGCCAAAAATACGAATCCATCCACCGAAACGCGCCGGCTTTTGCCGAGCAAAAGCCGGCCACCGAGGTTTTCGAGACCGGCATAAAGGTCATAGACCTGATAGCGCCGTACGCGAAGGGCGGCAAGATCGGGCTGTTTGGCGGGGCCGGCGTCGGGAAAACCGTCATCATAATGGAGCTGATCCGCAATATAGCGACCGAACATTCCGGCTATTCCGTATTTTCCGGCGTTGGCGAACGTAGCCGTGAAGGCAACGACCTCTGGAACGAGATGAACGAGTCCGGCGTAATCAAAAAGACCGCGCTTGTTTTTGGCCAGATGAACGAGCCGCCGGGGGCCCGTATGCGCGTCGCTCTTTCCGGCCTCACTATGGCCGAACATTTTCGTGACGAATCCGGCCAGGACGTGCTTCTTTTCATAGACAACATTTTCCGTTTCATCCAGGCCGGCGCGGAAGTTTCCGCCCTGCTGGGACGTATTCCAAGCGCCGTCGGTTACCAGCCTACGCTTGCAAACGAGATGGGGGCCTTACAGGAACGCATCGCCAGCACGTCCCGTGGTTCAATTACCAGCGTGCAGGCCGTCTATGTTCCCGCCGATGACTTTACAGACCCGGCCCCGGCCACAACATTTGCCCACCTTGACGCGACAACGGTTCTTGACCGCAAGATTGTTGACCTGGGTATATACCCGGCGGTTGATCCGCTGGCCTCCACTTCGCGTATCCTCGATCCGGCGCTTGTAGGCAGCGAGCACTACGAAACCGCGCGACGGGCGCAGCAGCTACTTCAACGTTACAAGGAATTACAGGACATAATCGCGATACTCGGTATGGACGAACTTTCCGTCGAGGACAAACTGCTTGTATCACGCGCCCGCAAGGTGCAGCGCTTCTTTAGCCAGCCTTTCTTTGTCGCCGAAAAATTCAGCGGTATTGGGGGCAGGTATGTGCCGGTAAAAGAAACGGTGCGCGGTTTCAGGATGATTCTGGACGGCGAACTGGACAGTGTTCACGAGCAAAACTTTTTCATGGCAGGCACGATTGATGAGGTTTTAGCCACACACAAGGGTTAAAATGGCCGCATTATTTACGCTTGAAATATACACCCCCTACCGGCTTTTCTTTTCCGAAACGGTAGAGATGATCGTACTAAACATAGCCGACGGCGAGATAGGGATTCAGGCCGGCCATGACCGTTTTACCGCGCCGGTAAAGTGTTGTGTGGCGAGGATCAAGGACAGAAGCGGCGTCTGGAAGCCTGTATTCATAGCCGATGGTATAGTCGAGGTTAAACGTCATAAATCAGTCATTTTGGTCGGTTCGGCGGAATGGCCGGAAGAAATCGACTATGAGCGCGTTTTGCAGTCAAAAAAGGAAGCCGAAGAAATTCTAAAAAGCGAAGGCTTCCAGTTTGAGATCGCCGCCGCCAGACAAAAGCTAAAACGGTCCGGCATACGACTCCAGACCCTGAAGGCCGCCGGCCTTCAGGGTTGATTCGCGGCGCGTAGCGATACGCTGACAAAGGCCTTACCCGCCTATGCGGTTAGGGAAACGCTGATTAACTTGACGCTAATCGCGTTTCCCTAAGGAGAGAGCTCATTTCATTGCGCATTTGGGGCTGTAAAAGAAGTCCCGATTCGGCGGGAAGAGATCGCTCGCGCACA
>JAITKQ010000044.1 GCA_031278295.1 Spirochaetaceae bacterium
TTTTTTAGCGGCTGAAAGCCCCATTGAGGCTAAAGCCTCCTAAAATGTCCTTTTGCTAAAGCAATCTAAAACTTACGACTAAAACTCGTCCTTCTCAGTTCCTTCTCCCTCTATCTTTAAATGTTTCTTGTCCCCATGCTCAAACTGGCGGCTCCCAAGTGCATACTCTGCCATATTATCACCTCCATCCGATGATAGTACGCCGTCCCTTCATAATCCAGCTAAAAGCTGACCGCCTAAAGGCGGTGGTTTTAAACCTGGCACATGGAAAAACCCTAGCATGACCGGAGGGGGGGGGGGGGGGGTACCGCCGATAGGCGCTTGTCGAGTCTGACGAGGAAGAGGCCCTGCGGGGTGAATAGTGCCGGGAGAATTAGGAATGAGGAGTTAAGGGTGAACAGTACCGGGGACATGGAAAATTTTGGGAAACTTTAACTTTTTTTTCTGGGGGAAACGGGTGAAAAGGCATCCGATGAGTGTTTTGGACCGCCTTGTCTATCCGGCCCGTATAAGGCTACAGTTATACCATGAAAGTGGCGTTAATTTTGGGTAGCGCGAGCGATCTTCCGGTCGCGGAGAAGGCCTTCGAGATGCTCGCTGCTTTTGGCATTGGGTACGAGGCGCGTATACTGAGCGCTCACCGTACGGCGGACGCGACGGCGGATTTTTGCCGGAACGCGCGGGAGCGGGGTTTTGGCGTGATAATCGCGTTCGCGGGGATGGCGGCCCACCTCGCCGGCGCGGCGGCGGCCCATACGACGCTGCCTGTAATCGGCGTTCCATGCAGGGGCGGCGTTCTGGACGGGCTTGACGCGCTTCTTTCTACCACCCAGATGCCTTCCGGCGTACCGGTAGCCGCGGTCGCCCTTAACGGCGGGGTAAACGCGGCGCTGCTTGCCGCCCGGATTCTTTCGTTGAGCGACAGCCGCCTTGCCGTGAAACTTGCGGACTACAAGCAGCGCCTTGCGGACGAAGTTTTTGAAAAAGACGCTGAATTACAGGCGCAAAATACGGGCCGTCAAGGTCCGGATCAGTAGTGGGGGTAATGGAAGACCCGCGTGCGGGGCTGGAATTAGGGGGAGCAGTGAGCCGGTGCCGGTGCCATATAGCCGAAAATGCGCCGCTCTGAACCAAGCCGCTCCCCCTTTTGTAAAAAAGGAAATCAAATTGAACGGTAAATACAGGAAACTGGAAAAGCTTTACGAAGGCAAGGCAAAAAAAGTGTTCATGACGGACGTGGAAGGCGTGTACGTTGTGGAGTACAAAGACGACGCGACCGCCGGCAACGGGGCAAAAAGGGGCGTAGTCCGGGGCAAGGGTGTGGTAAACAACCGTGTTACGAACCATCTGATGCGGTTTTTGGAGGAGCGCGGGATTCCGACACACCTGATAGAAGAGTTGAGCGGGACCGAAACGGCGGTGCGGCGGCTTAACATTGTGCCGCTCGAAGTGATAGTCCGCAACATTGCGGCGGGCAGCCTTGCGGCCAGGCTGGGGCTTGCGGAGGGGACGCGGCTCCGTTCCACCGTGCTGGAGTACTGCTACAAGGACGACGCGCTGGGCGACCCGATGGTGAACGAGTACCACATTGCCGCGATGGGCTGGGCAAGTACGGATGAACTAAAAACGATTGCGGAGCTTTCTTTCAGGATAAACGACGCGCTTGGCGGGTACCTTAGGGGCTTCGGCATAGAGCTAATCGATTTTAAACTGGAGTTTGGTAGCTTGTACACGGCGGACACTTCGTCATCGGGCGGTAAAATCATGCTCGCGGACGAGATTTCGCCGGACACATGCCGTTTTTGGGACATAAAAACCGGCGAAAAGCTGGACAAGGACAGGTTTCGCCGTGATTTGGGCGGCGTGGAAGATGCTTACAACGAGGTTATGCGGCGTCTTTTGGGTCAGGGTTGAACCGTAAACACCATGGTACACGAAGAATGCGGACTTTTCGGCATTTATGCCAACGGCAATGTTCCTGTAAGCGAAAATTTGGCTTATATATGTTATACAGGCCTCTACGCGGTGCAGCACCGCGGGCAGGAAAGCGCCGGGATAGCGCTGAACAGTAACGGCTTGATCACCAGCAGGCGCGATCTTGGCCTTATCTCCGAGGTGTTCACGCCGGAAAATCTAAACCTCTTGGGCTCAGGCGGCGCGGGAGAGATCGCGATAGGCCATGTCCGTTACGCGACTACAGGGAACAGACGCCGCCACAACGCCCAGCCTCTGGTGGTAAAGCATATCAAGGGTTCGCTCGCGCTGGGACATAACGGTAACCTGACCAACGCCGCCACGCTCCGCCGGGAACTTGAATTGCAGGGCAGCATCTTTCATTCATCCAGCGATACGGAGGTGATAATCCACACTATAGTGCGCGAGCGGCTGTCGGCGGGCAGCATAGAAAAGGCTGTCGAGGCGGCGTATCCCAGGCTGAGCGGCGCTTTTTCGCTTGCGCTGATGAGCAGGCGCAAGCTGATAGCCTGCCGCGATCCAAATGGTTTCCGGCCTCTCTGCATGGGCAAGCTCGGCGATAGCGTCGTGTTTGCCAGCGAAAGCTGCGCGCTGAGCGCGGCGGGCGCGGAATTTGTCCGTGATGTGGAGCCGGGCGAGATTGTCGTTGTCAGCGATGAGGGGGTGTCGAGTATCAGGACATACTGCGGCAGGCCCTCGTCCCTCTGTGTGTTCGAATACGTGTACTTCGCCCGCCCCGATTCGGTGATTGACGGCGTTTCGGTGCACGACGCGCGCGTACGCGCCGGCGAAATTCTGGCAACGGAACATCCCGCCCGTGCGGACATAGTGGTAGGCATCCCTGATTCGGGGCTTGACGCGGCGCTCGGTTACTCACGGGCAAGCGGCATTCCTTATGACACCGGGATGATAAAGAGCAAGTATGTAGGCCGCACGTTTATTAGCCCGAATCAGGAACTGCGCGAGGCCGGCGTCCGGATAAAACTGAACCCGATTGTATCCGTCGTGAACGGCAGGCGGGTGGTGCTTGTTGACGATTCGATAGTGCGCGGTACGACAAGCCGCCGGATAATAGAGCTTTTGCGGCGGGCCGGCGCAACGGAAGTCCACATGAGACTCTCCTGTCCGCCGTTCAGACACCCCTGCTACTTCGGTACCGACATAGACACGCGGGAAAACCTTATCGCCCACGACCATGAGCTTTACGAAATACGTGATATAATACAGGCGGACACGCTGGGTTTCCTTTCGATAGACGCGCTTTCCAAAATAAGCTCAGGCTGCACATCCGGGCTGTGCAGGGCCTGTTTTTCCGGCCTTTACCCTATCGATGTTTCCGGCGTACAGTTGAAAACGGAATTCGAGCAGGATATCGATACGGATTGACGGCGCTACGCCGCCATTATCCCAATATTCAGAGGTAATTAGTGAAAAAATATTTAACGGTGTTTACCGCGTTCATGCTGACGGCCTGTCTTGGTATGGAAACTGAAATTGACATTAAAGAGAACGGCAGCGGTACGCTGGCCATGACGTACCGCATCTCGGACGAGTTGTTTTCGCCGGGCACTTTGCCCGGCAATGAGAATTTACCGTCCGTGCCAATAGGCAAAGAAGATTTTGAACGGACATTCAGCCGTATACCGGGGATGGGTATGGTTTCGTACTCGGAAAAAGAGGATGGGGGCGATAAGCTTTTCCTGATAAAGGCAAGGTTTGAGAACCTTGATTCGCTGACAAGTTTCCTTGACGCGAACGGAAGACAGGCTACGCTTGAGCGAAAGGACGGTAAAACGATCCTTTCGGTAAGTTTTGATCTGGACAAGAATTATGTTGATACGGATCTTGCGCCCATCCTCCCGCTGATTTTTGAAAATTATTCTTTTGATTTTAAAATTTCACTCCCGCGGAACTGCGAGGTATCCTATATGGACGGGGCCGGCGCCGAATTGTCCGCCATGCCTTACGGTGAAACGAACCTTGCCTCAAAAAGTGTAGCCTTCCATTCCCCCATGGCCGATCTTTTCTCGGGCGGAAGCGGAACGATGGTGATAAGCTGGTGAGGCGCGGGCCCTCATCATAGGCCCGATTCTGAAGGAATCGGGATTTACCGGTGAAAACATATACGGGAAAGCCTGGACAGCTTTTGCGGACGGGAAGAAAAAGAGGCGGGTGAATTTGGAAGCCGGCTATGTGTTAAGGCTTGAAAACGGATACGAATGGGTTTTGGAGGCGAAAGCGCCTGATCAAAAGCTTAAAAACGATGACAATTTGTAGCAGACGTACAGTCAGGCGGCCCGTCCTGAGATCAGAAATAATTATTTTACCCTGAGGCTGTTCCAAAATTTCAGCTTTTGGACGACAAATTTCGCTTGCCCGTCTTAGCTAAATTTAGCGCCTAGACTTCCTTATCGGCTTAGGCAGGCGGCAAAACGTCAGGCAAAACAGCTTAAGGCTGTTTTGCGGCGGACTCTCATTCACCTATGCCGATGCCGGACGCGTCGATATTTTTGTCAAGCTGCGGGCCGGGCGGCGGGCGTTTAATCTTTTTTCGCTTGGCAACGGATACCTTTGAGACGGGTTTTCCGCTAAAGTTTGTAACGTAGCTTACCAGAGACCAGTAGATCAGTATCACAACGGCCATGGCGATGACCTGCCATGAGCTCAGGATATGTTTCAAAACATTTAATAATTCTTGTGAAAACATTGAGTCCCCCCAACATTCATATCGGCAATATTTTCAGGCCCCAAAAGACCGCATCGGTACAAATTACAGTTACAGGTAAAACCGCCATCAACACGTTTCAGCCGCGGTTTTTACCGGCAGATTTTTACCGGCAGAATCGACGGGCATCCCCCCTCTGCCGGGCGGCCTCAGTCGGGAAGGGCCAGACCCAGCACTTCCTCGAAACGTTCGACCGGGTGGAACTCGATGCCTTTTTTTACAAGGTCCGGTATGTCGTCCAGATCGCGCACATTCTGCTTTGGTATGATGATGTGCCTAGCCCTGTTTCGCTGGGCGGCTACGGTTTTTTCCTTGAGGCCGCCTATAGGCAAAACCTGCCCTGTAAGGCTAAGCTCACCCGTCATCGCGAGGTTCGGGGCGATGGTTTTTTTGCGCATCATGGAAAGCAACGCGGTTGCCATGGTGATTCCGGCGGAAGGACCGTCCTTGGGCGTGGCGCCTTCGGGAATATGCAGGTGGATATGGTTTTTTTCGAACCACTCGTATTCAAGGCCGTACCTTTCCAGTCCCAGCTTGCGGGCATAGGTCATGGCGATTGCCGCGGACTCTTTCATTATATCGCCCATCTTGCCGGTAAGCGTAAACCCTTCCTTGCCCGGCATGGAGGTGGCTTCGATTATCAGCGTATCGCCCCCCATGTTTGTCCACGCAAGGCCCACGGACATACCCGGACGGTCGGCCTTTTTGTACACGCCTTCCGGAAAGATCGGCTTGCCCAGGTGCTTTTCGATCATTCTCTTGTCAATCATGAACCGTGCCGGTACGGACTTGCTTCCGTCCTTGCTTTCCTCGGCCTCGACAATCTGCTTGGCCAGCTTGCGGTGAATCTTGTCCAGATTCTTTTCAAAGTTACGTACACCCGCCTCACGCGCGTAACCGTTGGCGATGTGTAGCAGGGATTCTTTGGTGTACTTAACCTTATTCTTTTTGATACCGTTCTTTTCAAGACTTTTGGGCAGCAGGTAGTGCTTCGCTATTTCAAGTTTTTCCGTGTCGATGTAACCGGGCAGCTCTATCACCTCCATCCGGTCGATCAGCGGGGGTGGTATCGTGTCGAGCGTGTTGGCGGTAACGATAAAGAATATATGCGATATGTCGAAGGGCAGGTCCAGGTAATGGTCGCGGAAAGCAATGTTCTGTTCCGGGTCAAGCACCTCCAGCAGCGCACTGGACGGGTCACCCTGAAAACTGGCTCCCATCTTGTCTATCTCGTCAATCATGAAGACAGGGTCCTTCGCCTTGCATATTTTAAGCCCTTGGATGATTTTTCCGGGCATGGACCCTATGTAGGTCCTGCGGTGTCCCTTGATTTCCGCCTCGTCCCTCATGCCGCCTACCGAAAAGCGGAAAAACTGTTTGCCGAGAGCGTGGGAGATGGAACGTCCCACCGACGTTTTGCCGACGCCGGGGGGGCCTACAAGGCAGATGATAGAGCCTTTGTTGTCCTGCCTGAGTTTTCGCACGGCAAGGTATTCGGCAATACGGGTTTTCACGTCCTTCAAGCCGTAATGGTCGCCCTCCAGGATGGCGGACGCCTTGGCCAGGTCGAAATTCTCAGGCTGGGGGTTGAGCCAGGGCAGTTCGACAATCCAGTCAAGGTAGTTGCGTGTAACGATAAATTCGGCGGAATTAGGCTCCATCAGGCTGAATTTCTCCAGTTCCTCGTCCACAGTATCTTTTATCTCGCCTTCAAACTTGAAAGAATCGATCTTTTCTTTGATGCGCTTGTATTCCGAGCTTTTCGCGTCCGCAGCCTGACCCAGTTCTGTCCGGATTACCTTCAACTCTTCTTTCAGGAAGTACTCACGCTGTGATTTTTCGATTTTATCGTTGATCTCACGCTGAATCCGCTTCTGAATCCGCAACAGTTCCTGTTCTTTTTTGATATAGACCAGCACCTGCTCCATCCTTTTGCGGACATTGAACACTTCCAGAACCTTTTGTTGTTCGTTTCTGTCGATGTTGAGTATGCTGGCAATGAAGTCGGCTATCTTGCCAGGGTGGTCTATGTTCACCATATTTAGCCGCATCTCTTCGGAAAACAGCGGGTTATTCTCGGAGATCTGCTTCATCTCGCTGATCAGGGCGCGAGTCAGCGCCTTTACCTCGCTCGTATCGTCTTCCTCATCCTCAACATAGCTGACCGCCGCGATGATGGGGTTCGCGGGGCTGATCGCTTTTTTTATGACAAAGCGCTTGATAGTGGATATGAATACGTTCAATCCGCCGTCCGGCAGGTTGATTTTTTTGACGATTTTGGCAACCGTCCCCACCTTGTAGAGATCGCCTATATCGGGCGATTCGGAATCATGCTCCATAAGCACGAGCCCGACATGACCGTCGCGGGAAGCCGTCTCATCGACAACACGCACATCGACCGGGTTGCCAATCATCACAGGGGTAAAAATCCCCGGAAAAATCGGACGCCCCACAAGCGCCACAATGGGCAGTTTTGGGGGCAATATCTGTTCTATAGGTACTACACTCTGTTCAGCCATAATTCCCCTATGGTTAAAGTATACCGGAATCCGTCCACAAGCACAAGCATTCGAATTGCGCCGCCGGCAGTTTTACATTTACAAAAATTTTCATATAATTTGGGCGCATTTCCGGCCCTTCGTGCCGGAAACCGGGCTTCGCGGGGTTCCGCCAGGCAAGCCCCTTGTGTTGCCCCTCCATTCCCTCCGCGAAACGTTCGCGCGAACGCTACGCGCGAACGCTACGCGCCCCTCCAATCCCCGCGTTTCGTACACGCCGGCTTTTTCGGCAATGTCGGCGATGATAGAACGGTAAATGTAAAATTGTTGTTGCGCCACGTTAAATCTACATAGGGGAACGCGCTTTTCGCACCGGATTCGCCTTAGGGCTTTACCAATCGCCGCCGGATTTGGCAATTCACCGTTGCCGTAATACACCGGAAAGCCCCCCCCCCCCCCTATTAAACGTCAGAGGCTTCCGTACCGGTCGTTTACCTTTGCCATACCGTCCACCGTTCCTTAATCACTGTCCGGGCACAGTCTCCGGAGGGGAAAGCGTTTCCGGCGGAACTTCGCTTACCCGTGTACTGTTGTAACGGTTCATCTCGATCTGTATTTCTATATGAGCTTCATCGTCAGACTTGCCGGGCCCAAGCGGGAAGAAAAAAAGCTGCTCGTCGTACTCAAGAGGCACGGTATGCATTATCGTCCTGCATTGCACCTCGCCTTCGGGCGTTTCCGTAAATATCTGTCCCTGCGCGACAAGCACACCCCGCCCGCTACGGCGCGGGTACGGCGTAAACTGCACAAAAACCGCTACATTTTCGCCGACTATTTTTAGCCCTACAGGGTGTCCCGGAAGCGTAACCTTGTATGTGTCCGAATTCCACGCTTCTATACCGTCTTTTTCAAGTACACGGGTAACCATGCGCACCATAATAGCGCCGTTCCGCATCGGTACCGCGACAGAATTTCCCGGATGCGGCGGTGCCGGGCGGTGCGGCCCTTCCTGGGCGTTCAACGAAATTTCAGCGCCAAAAAACAGCAAAACCGGCGGTAGAAAAGCCTGAAGGAAGCGGCATCTTCCAAAATACGAACTAGAAATCACTTTTTGGCTCTCCGGGTATAGTCGACCGCGTTTATAAAGGCAGGTTCGCCGTACCGGCTGAATTTTTTCTGTTCCGGCAACTTTATGATCACGATGTTTGTGTCGTCATTTTCAAGATACCTGAGCACATCGCTCATATTTGAAGCCTGTATGTCAAGGTTGTAGTCATCAGGAACGACGCCTGAAAAATTTGCCGACGCCCCTGTCAATTCCGGAACGCTGTCTTTTATGTTTTGGCCGCGTGAAAGGAAAAGCATAAAACAGATGACGGCGGTGGCGGCAATAGCGCCTGCCGCCGCCGCCGCAAGCGCCTGCGAGATACGGACAGACGGAGAAAGCCGCAAACCCCGGCCTCCACAGCCCTTCCGCTTGTCAAGCCTTTCCCATACACGAAGGGCTGCCGTTTCAGCCGCGCCGGCCTCCACCCCTTCGCCGTCCGCGCTCAAACTTCCGGACATTTTTCTGTAAACTTCAAGGTTTGCCCTGCATTCGGAACAAGTCTCAAGATGCTGTTCCATCCTTTCCTTCCATGGCGATGGAAGTTCTTTATCAAAATAAACCGAAAGAAACTGCTTGTCAGGACACATTTTATCCATCCCCTTGCATCAACATCACGCTCAAACGTTCCCTGGCGCGAAATACCCTTACCTTTACATTACCCTCACTAATGCCTAACATCCTACCAATCTCTTTATAATTCAATTCCGCATACTCTTTAAGTATAAGCACAGTACGAAGGTTTTCCGGCAGCCTAAGCAAGGCCCGTTTCACTTCCGTCCTGGTCTCATTTTTTATAAGTATATCTTCTCCGCTCTCATCCAAACGCCGTTGCTCGCGGAAGGCCTTCTGGTAAACCCGCCGCTCCCTGTCCTTTCGTTTGGCGTAATTTAGCGAAGCGTTCTTTACCACCCTTATCAGCCAGTATTTCGCGTCATCCAACGACGGGAAAACCATATTCTTCTCATGAAGCCTAAAAAACGCTTCCTGGCAAATATCTTCCGCCGCCTCTTCATTAACGGCTATCCTGAATGCCACTCTGAAAAGGATGGGAAATACCGCCTTATACAGTTTACGGAATTCAGTGCCGGCTATCTCTTCATCCATTTCCATAACCTAAAACCAGTATACTCCGAATCCGTTACAATTACAGTACCGTAAACGTTCAGGGGGCTGTATCCGCCGACACTGCCGTGCCGTCCCTCTGCTGTTCAGGGAATTCCGAATCAAAACGCCACGCCATCTTTTCCAGCATCTTTGCAAGGGCCGAGTCCGGTTTACGTAGTTCTTTTGATCCGCGCGTAATTTTGCAAAGTGACAGCCCCAAATTCCTTGCTATTGTCCGTTGCGGTATCCCCTTGTTTAGCGCCTTTACCAGCGCCCAGCGCGCCGCGATGTCGGAGCATTCAGCCGGCGTGAACAATTCCCTGAAAAAATCCATTATCAGCCCTTTATCGCATGTTTCCGCAAGAATCGCCGATATTTCGGCCAGATTTTCATTCACCCTTCGGATTTCAGGTATACCCAAAACAAACCCCCTTTAACCATAGCAAAAAAATCCGACAATATTAAGGGGATGATAATTTTTCGGTGAAAGCGTGTATCTTTTTGACATTCCTGTTTTGCGCCCGGTTTGTTTTTTCGCAGGATGTACTGCGGGGCGAGGTTTGCGTGGAACTTGAACCGGTATACACGTTGTTTTTGGGCGGAGCGTACCCGCCGGACAGCGCCGCCGCCACACGGTGGGCCGTAGAGGATGCCGCAGCCGCTTTTTCCGGGATGATATACGGCTGGGCTTTTTCTTACGAGCCCGGTGAAATATCCCGAGGCATACAGGAATTTCTTGAGCTAAAGGCCCTGGGTGAAGTCCGCCCCGACGATACGCGGCTTGAACTGACCGATGCCGCCATACGGGAGGGGCTTTTTTACGTACAGGCGGATTATGCCGTCAACGAAGCGCAAAAAAAACGTATCCTTGCATGGAAAAGCGCATCCATCCCGGTATCCCAGTCCACCGGTTACGGCCCCCTACAGGGCGGACAGGGTGTAGTTGAACGCCGTCAAATAAAAGAAGCCGCTCTTAAAAACGCCATGGAAAAAGCCATTCGCAAAAAACTGCGCATGACTGAACTAAACCGCCCGCAGGCCGCGTCCGGTTACATCGCTCTTTCAAAATTTCCGTTGTACGGTATGCGTGACGGTATGTGGGCCGCTGTTGCGGAATTTAGGATAGAAATAAAAGACATAAGGCCGTTTGCGCTCCATTGAACCGTCCTAAACCAATTTATGTTTTTTTGCCGTTAAGTACAATTCTTTATTCCAGTACTGTTTTGACAAATAATTGCGGCGTACTTCAATATCATCAATCCGGCTGGAACGGCGCTGCAAACTTTTAAGCGCTATGCTTATCGCGGTGTTTCCGTCAATCTCTGTCGAAATCGGACTGTGTAAAACTTTGTAATTGATAAAGAATAAAAACGGAACACTGGGATCCGTTTCGCTCAAGTGCCGGTCCCTGATAACCTTTTGCATAAGCTGTACGGCCTCTTCCGAACCATTTGAGTCCAGCATATAAAGCGCCAAAGATCGCCATGCGGTTACCATTCTGAACCAGAAATCTTTTTTTGGAATTTGCAGCATCTCACACTGTGCAAAACCGCTGCTCCAATCAGGTTGCTCAAGGAACAAAAAACCGTCATCCGGCAGTGAAGCAAGCATGACATTTGACAGTTCCAGCACCCTACTGAAATCACCGGAAAAGTATGCTGCTTCAATTTCAAAAAACAGGCCGTCGCCAAGAATAAATTCGCGCTTTTCCGCTCTTCCGTACAGATACAGCTCTGTCCTGAAAATCCACGCGCTGACAGTCTGCGCCTGGCTTGAATACGGGTCTTCGCCGTAATGCCGGTATAGTCCGTTGAATATTTCAAGGGCCTCGTCGTAGCAGCCTGTTTCAAAATAGAATCTGCCAGAAGAAAATTTCGCGCGCATGGCCCATTTTTCCATTCCCGAAATACCTGCCACACGTTCCGACTGTTTTATCAGACGCTGCGCCTTCGATATGTTGCCAAAAATAAAATTACACCCGGCGGCATAGTACGAAACAAGCGCCAATTCAACATTGTTGCCGCTACGTTCAGAAGCTTCTATCGCAAACGAAAGATAATCTATCGCGGTGTTTAATTCGTTTTTTAAAAGATACCCAAACGCAAACAAGCGGTAAACCTGGGCCATACAGTATCTATCCTGGCTGTTCTGGCAAATAATCATGGATTCCTTCATTTCCTCAAAGGCCGTTGCCGGATCACGTATTCCCATTTTGTAAAAGGCGTTTATTGTCAGAATTTGCACTTTGTAGTTTGATATTTCCGTTTTCGGGATGTGCAGGCCGGAAAATGTATCCCGTATCCCGGTTTCGTCGCCGTAAAGCAGGATTTTTGATGTTTTGTATATATAATACAGCGCGGGAGAACAGTTTTTGCCGCATGTTTTATCAAAACGCTCTTCGGCCAGCGCTGTTTCAATATCGCGGCAGGTGTCGTTTATGACATCCTTGCGTATTGCCTCAAGCGCGAGAATCGGGGATATTTCCCCTCCAAGGGAGTAAAGCGCGTTCAGCAGGTTAAAGCACGGCGTTATTTTTCCTTTTGATGTATACGAAACAAGCAGACGCGCGGCCATGCCGCGTATGTAAGAAGCACGGGCATCCGGCAAATTCCCCGCTCCGTCGAAGAAACCGGTAATTTCACATTCCGGATCATCCTTTGAACGTATGAGTCCGTATTTTAAAAGCATATCCAGTGAACGTTTCGTAGTGGCCGGATTCTTTCCTTCTTCCATAAACAAGTCGGGAAACATAAAAGGCGGAAAATACTGCCTGAGTATTGTACAGGCATAGGCAATTTCCAAAAGACTTATGTTTAAAGTACCCGGCTGGAATACGGGATCTATTTCCGGTATCAGGCAGTTTATGACCGATGAAAACAATGGCTGCCATTCCGTTGGCAATTCCACCAAATTACACGAAGCGTATAAAGTAATATTGTTTTTTTCATAGTATGGCATAAAATCCATTATGAGCTGGCGCATATTTGAATCCGCGTCCTGAATGTTTTCAAGGATAATAACGCCGTATTTTTGTTCCGCGGAAACCGCGGAGTTGTATGCTTCCAGCAATATTTGAAAAACCCGTCGGGCTTTTTGCAGTGAATACCCGGAATATTCACCGCGAATACGTTCTATTGACAGAGCTTCATATAAAGCGTCCGTTTCTTTTGGCAATGGAATATTTTTGCTTTCAAAAAAACGCCGCATATCCGGATTCAGCGCATCTGAAAAACAGTTCAGCGCAAAACCCCATGAACCGAAACGTATGGTGAGCGGGACAGAATAATTTTCAAAATTGCGGCAATACCAATGTATAAAATCACTCTTGCCAATAAAGCCTTTGCCGGTAAGTACACTGTTTCCTCGTATGTTATTCTCCCGGAACAGTGTACTTATGGATTTTCGCAGGGGGTGCCGCTTTTTTATTTTCTTGATCGATTTTATACTCTTTACTTCCGCTATACTTCCGGGCGGCAGCAGCACCGGATTTTTGTTATACGGTTCATCGAATTCCATAAAACTGCCGGTATTGTTCCGTATGAGTCGCGTACACCAAATGCCGCTTGTGATACTCACCGACGGAAGCGCGTTTAACATTTCATGTATCCTGTCTATATCCATAAGCTCGCTGATAATGCATGTGTATCCGTACAGTTCATGTTTTACCGCGTCAAGCACATTTAAAAGCGTTTCGACGATCAAAAGTATATCCAGCCAGAAACCAAAACCTTCTTCGTTAAACAAGGCCGTTATCGTGGTAAATTCATATTTTACATTTCCGCCATAAAGTTTTATGCTGTTTACGATCGTATCTTCCAGATTTTTATAGAGTTCCGGGTGTATACGACGAAGCTGGGATTGATATTTTATGGAAAATGTCACCTGAATCATGAATAGTTTCCTGCTAGATTATCGGCATTTTTGCCTGGAGGGTTTACGGTAGATTGAAGGGGTACAAAGACTTTTTATGCATGGAAGCGTCAAAGGCGGGATTCTCGCGCGTCAGGGTGCTTTCTCCGTTTGAACCCGGGTCTTTCTTTACCCGGGGACTCACGCTGTCGGAGAACTACAGGTCCGGCGCGAAATCACTGCTGGTCTGCGCGCTGCCTTACGGAAACCGCCACGCTGTCACGGTTCCGCACAGCGTGGCGGAAATTGTCCCCGGTGTAATTGCACCGTTTGCCCGTTTTAACTACTACCGCGAGGCGGTTAAACGGATGAAACGCCTGTCGATTCTTGCCCGCGCCCGCTACGGCGGCAAAAAAAGTGATTACCGTATCCTTTGCAACTCGCCTGTCCCCGAAAAACCGCTTGCCGTAGCGTGCGGACTGGGCGTGAGGGGCAGGAACAGCATGGTGATCTGTCACGAATCGGGATCGCTGTTTGTAATCGCGGCCATGACGCTGCCGTATCCACTGGAAACCGATCCCGCGCTTAAAGCGCCCCTGCCTACAGATTGGTACGCCGTCGAATCGTGCCCGCAATTCCCGCTGTGCGGGAATTGCGGGCACGGCCCGTCCGAAACGCTGCCCTGTGTTAGGGCCTGCCCTACCGGGGCCATGCTTGGGAACGGGCGTGTAAACCTGGAAAAATGCATACAGTGGTACGCGTCCGGACACGGCGCACC
>JAITKQ010000117.1 GCA_031278295.1 Spirochaetaceae bacterium
GCTATTGTTTGGCAATGCCGTCGTACCGCGGAGTACTGCGACACCCTCAAGGCAAAAGGTTTTGATAAAAAAATAAAAGACAAAACCGGTCTTGTGGTAGACGCCTATTTCTCCGGAACAAAGGTTCGCTGGATACTGGAAAACGTTCCCGGCGTACGCGAAAAAGCGGAGAAAGGCGAACTGGTATTCGGCAATATCGACACATGGCTTGTTTGGCAGCTTACAAAGGGTAAGGTTCACGCGACCGACTATAGCAACGCTTCCCGTACAATGCTGTTCAACATACATACCCTCCAATGGGACGATGAAATCCTTAAAGAACTAAACATTCCAAAGTCCATGCTTCCGGTGGCAAAACCTTCGAGCGGCGTATTCGGCGAAACGGAGCTTGACGGCAAAATGATACCGATATCGGGCATCGCGGGTGACCAGCAGGCGGCCCTTTTCGGACAATGCTGCTTCGAACCCGGTATGGCGAAAAACACGTACGGGACGGGCTGCTTTATCCTGATGAACACCGGTGAGAAGGCGGTAGAGAGCAAGAACGGCCTCCTTACAACAATAGGCTGGGGTTTGAACGGTAAAGTAACTTATGCGTTGGAAGGCAGCGTATTTGTCGCCGGTTCCGCCATACAGTGGCTGCGTGACGGTCTTAAAATTATTGATGACGCGGCTGTCACCGAGCATTATTGTAAAAAGGTTCCGGATACCGGCGGTGTGTATGTGGTTCCGGCCTTTGTCGGGCTCGGCGCTCCGTACTGGGATCAGTACGCGCGCGGTACCATTGTCGGGCTTACCCGCGGAACTTCAAAGGCGCACTTTATCCGTGCGACCGTTGAGTCTCTCGCGTACCAGAGCGCTGATGTCATTACCGCGATGGGGCTTGACGCGGGAACCGCCGTCAAGGCTGTTCGTGTTGACGGCGGCGCTTGCGCAAACGACTTCCTTATGCAATTCCAGGCTGACATTCTTGGAACCGACGTTATCCGTCCCAAGGTTATCGAGACTACGGCGCAGGGTGCCGCTTACCTTGCGGGCCTTGCGGTAGCTTACTACAAGGACCCTGCGGATATTCTTCAGAATGTGGCGGTCGATAAAACTTTTAAATCGACAATGGAAAGCGATCAGCGTAAAAACCTTCTTGCCGGATGGAAAGAAGCAGTGAATCGTTCCCTCGGTTGGGAAAAAAATAAATAATTTATAGGAGGATAGTTATGAATCCATATTTAGCGGAATTTATCGGGACAGGGTTATTGATACTGTTGGGTGACGGCGTAGTGGCAAACGTAATTCTGAACAAGACAAAGGGAAATGGCGGCGGCTGGGTAGTCATCACCATGGGTTGGGCCTTGGCGGTTTTTGTGCCGGCAACTATTTTCGGCCTGGCTTCGGGCGCTCATTTTAACCCGGCGCTTACACTCGCCATCGCGATTAATGGCGGTATGGCTTGGGCGCAAGTTCCTGGTTACATACTTTGCCAATTTGCGGGCGCCTTTGTCGGCGCGTTCTTTGTATGGCTCATGTACAAGAATCATTTTGACCAGACCCCTGACCAGGGAACCCAGCTTGGCGTATTCTCGACGGGGCCCGCGATCCGTGATACCGCATCGAATCTTATCAGCGAAATTATAGGCACCTTTGTCTTGGTTTTTGCGCTTCTCGCCTGCACGGCCGGTGAGTCCACCAAGGTAGGGAACTTCTATGTCTGGGCGGTTATCTGCACAATCGGTATGAGTCTGGGCGGTACGACCGGTTATGCCATCAACCCGGCCCGTGACCTTGGCCCCCGTATCGCGCACGCGGTACTCCCCATAAAGGGTAAAGGCAGCTCGGATTGGGGCTATGCGTGGATACCCGTAGTCGGCCCGGTAATCGGCGCGATTCTCGGAGGAATCACGGCGCAGGCGGTAATACCCTTTATTTCTTGAAAATTTGAGGCTGTTCCAAAACTGAAAGGTTTGGAACAGTCTCATTTCCGCAATGAATTCCTCGCCGCAAACAAATTGTGTGTAAACGGTTTGCGGCGAGGCGTCCTGTAATTTTTGTTATTTTTTGTTATTGGCTATGAAAATCCCCCATATACGGGTATTCTTCTGGTGTTGTATTATCTCTGTTTAAAGGTAGCATGTTGATTGAAGATGTAATCATTATAGGCGGAGGCGTTTGCGGCTGTTCACTTTTGTACGAATTAAGCCGCTACAGGATAAAAACCCTTCTTTTGGAAAAAGAAAACGATGTTGCGGATGGAACGTCAAAAGCAAACAGCGCGATAGTTCATGCGGGCTATGACCCGCCGCCGGGTACCATGATGGCCCGTTACAATGTCGAAGGTAATACCCTGATGGAACAACTCTGTACCGATCTCGATATTTTGTACAAAAAAACCGGTTCGTTGGTAGTTGGATTCGACGAAACGGACCGGAAAAACATAGAAAAATTGTACGTAAAAGGTAATAAAAATGCTGTCCCCGGCCTGCGAATCGTTGAGCGTGAGGAGCTTTTCAGGATGGAACCGGCATTGAACCGCGATATTGTATGCGCGCTTTACGCCCCGACGGCGGCCATCGTTGCCCCGTGGGAATTTGCCATTGCCACAGCGGAATGCGCGGTAAAGGGCGGTGCGAAACTTGAATTTAACGCGGAAGTTACCGGTATAAAAAAAGAAAACGGACACTTTGTTGTCGTTACCACCAAAGGTGAGTACAGGGCCCGCTTCGTTGTGAACGCGGCGGGCGTTAATTCGGATATAGTGAGCGGTATGGCGGGCGAAAAGTTTTTCACCATCCAGCCCAAACGGGGGGAGTACTATATTCTTGATACCACGGAAGCGAACCTGATCAACATGGTTGTGTTTCCGTGCCCCTCAAAACTTGGTAAAGGGGTACTTGTAGCGCCGACCGTACACGGCAACATCATCGTAGGCCCGGACAGCACGGACTGCCCCCGCGACGCGACCGAGAGTACGGCGGCCGGCCTTGAATATGTGGCAAAAAACGCCCTTCGCTCTGTTCCTTCCGTGAACCTGCGCGCGTCCATCAGGAATTTTTCAGGCGTACGCGCGGACGCCGGGATTGAAGACTTCATCGTGGGCGAATCGAAGCGCACGCCGGGCTTCTTCAACATAGCGGGCATCAAGTCGCCGGGGTTAAGCGCCTCCCCCGCCATCGCGAAAGACGTGGCCGGTATGCTTTTGGACAAGGGTCTTGATTCCACGCCGAATCCTGATTTTGTGGCAACACGAAAAGTTACGCGCTTCAAGCATTTGAACGATGATGAAAAAAAAGAAGCGATAAAGAGGAATCCTCTGTACGGCACAATAGTATGCCGGTGCGAGACGGTGACCGAGGGGGAGATTGTGGATGCGTTGAACCGGCCCCTCCCGCCGCGCTCGCTGGACGCGGTCAAACGCCGCTGCGCTACAGGCATGGGACGTTGCCAAGGCGGTTTCTGCGGCCCCCGCGTGATGGCGCTCATCGCCAAACACGCCAATATGAGTCAGATAGATATTCCATTGGATAAGGAAGGTATGTACATCGTTACCGGAAGAACAAAGGGGAAACGGGGGCTATGAAGGATAAATACGATGTCGTTGTAGTAGGCGGCGGCCCCGCCGGACTTGCCGCCGCCGTATCGGCGGCGGAGCAGGGCGCAAAAAGCGTGCTGATACTTGAACGGAATGATAAACTTGGCGGGATACTTAACCAATGCATTCATAACGGGTTTGGGCTGCATCATTTTAAGGAAGAGATGACCGGGCCTGAGTACGCGCAGCGCTTCATTGAACAGCTTCCCAAATACCCTGCCATTGAGGTTCTCACCGGGGCCATGGTTCTTGACATATCCGCTGAAAAGCTTGTCTCGGCGATTCACGCCGAAAGCGGCTACATACAGCTCGCGGCCAACGCCGTTGTGCTGTCAATGGGGTGCCGGGAACGTACGCGGGGGGCCATCGGCATACCGGGTACGAGGCCCGCCGGCATATTTACGGCAGGCGCGGCCCAACTGTACATGAATATCGAGGGTTTCACGGTGGGTAAACGGATCGTGATTCTGGGATCGGGCGACATAGGGCTGATCATGGCCCGGCGCTTGACTCTTGAAGGGGCAAAGGTTCTTGGCGTGTACGAGGTGCTGCCCTACTCATCCGGCCTTACCCGTAACATTGTCCAATGTCTTGAAGATTACGGCATACCCCTCCACCTTTCACACACAATAACCGAGATCCGCGGCAAGAAACGTGTGGAACAGATCGTTATCCAGCAGGTTGATGAACAGCGTAAACCGGTTCCGGGTACGGAACAGACGCTTGACTGCGATACATTGCTGCTGTCCGTGGGACTCATCCCGGAAAATGAGCTTTCCCGTAAGGCGGGGCTAGAAATCAACCCCCGTACGAGCGGGCCGGTGGTGTACGAAAACATGGAAACCAGCATTCCCGGTATTTTTGCCTGTGGAAACGTTGCCCACGTGCATGACCTTGTTGACTTTGTTACTGCGGAAAGTGTAAGGGCCGGAGCGGCCGCCGCAAAGTATGCGTACAAAAAGGCCGAAAAGTTTATACAGGTACAGAACGGGGACGGCGTGGGCTACACCGTACCTCAAAAGATACGACTTGGGAATGTTGATAAAGGTGTAGACATATTCTTCCGCGCCACAGCCGTTTACAAAAAATCAAAGATCGAGGTAAAGAGCGGGAACACCACGATCGCATCCTTCAAACGGGAACATCTGGCGCCCGGTGAAATGGAAAAAATTACAGTACCAAAATCTTTTTTTGACAAGGCGGGGGACGCGCCACTTGTCGTGTCCGTGGACAGCAACGAGAAGGTGAGCGGTTTTAACGTAAATTTCCGTACAAAACGCCCGGACGGGGTAACGGAACTTGTCTGCATCGTATGCCCGAAAGGTTGCCGTCTACAGGTTGACGAGAACAAGGACTTTGCCGTGACGGGAAACAACTGTGACCGCGGGGCGGAGTACGGCAGGCAGGAAATCAGCAACCCTACACGGGTTATCACCTCCACTGTATGCGCCTGTGGCGGCGCTATTTCCCGTATGCCGGTAAAGACCGACAAAAATGTCCCCAAGGGCAAAATTTTTGAAGCTATGGCGCTGCTCGACGAACTTGAGGTAAAAGCTCCATTCAAGGCCGGGGCTGTGCTTGTTTCCAACATTTGCGGAACGGGCGCGAATTTTATTTCGACACGCGGTTTGTAAAGCAAACTTTACGCGGTTTGTAAAGCAAACTTTGTGTATATATCATTTTTGCAGGAGGATTTTATGAAAAAACTGATCAATGATCCGTCGAAAGTAGTTGTTGAGTCGTTGAAAGGCATGGAGGCCGCTCATGGTGACATTATCAAAGTTCATTATGAGCCCGCTTTCATTACCCGCAAGGAGCCTACACGTAAGGGTAAGGTGGCTATCATCTCGGGCGGCGGCAGCGGGCATGAGCCGATGCACGGCGGTTTTGTGGGGCTTGGTATGCTTGACGCGGCCTGCCCGGGAGAGGTGTTTACATCGCCCACGCCGGACCAGATGGAAGCCGCAACAAAGGCCGTTGACTCAGGCGCCGGCGTTGTTCATCTTGTGAAAAACTATACCGGCGATATTATGAACTTCCAGATGGCCGCGGATATTTGCGCCTCGGACAAGATCAAGGTCGAGGCAATCGTTATCGCGGACGATGTGGCCGTAGAGGACAGCCTCTACACGGCCGGACGCCGCGGCGTAGGCAGCACGGTTCTTACCGAAAAAATCATCGGCGCGTCCGCGGAAAGGGGCGATCCGCTTGAAACGGTGATAAAATACGCCAACTACTGCAAGGATTGGGGACGGAGCATGGGTATAGCCTTAACTTCATGTACCTTGCCCGCCGTCGGTAAACCGATTTTTGATATTGGCGATGACGAGATTGAGCTTGGCGTCGGCATACACGGTGAGCCAGGCCGCGAAAGGATCAAGATCAAAGCCGCCGACGAGCTTGTGGCGATGCTGTTTGAACCGGTTGTCCAGGATTTGGCGCTGAAACAGGGTGAAGAAATAATCCTGTTTGTAAACGGCATGGGCGGGACGCCGCTTATCGAACTGTACGTGCTTTACAACGCGGCGTTTGAACTCGCTAAAAAGAAAGGCATAAAAGTCGTCCGTAACCTGGTAGGCAGCTATATCACGTCTTTGGAGATGCAGGGTTTCAGTATTACGGTTATGAAAGCCGGCGCCGATATTGTGAAACTTTGGGACGCGCCCGTACTGACGCCGGGTCTACGCTGGGGAATATGATGATAACTTTGCCGCAGCTTATTGACTGGCTAAAGAAACTTGACGGGGTATACACCGAACAGAAGGATTTCCTGTCTAAACTTGACTCGGATATTGGGGACGGGGATCACGGCGTCAATATGGCGCGGGGCTTCAACGCGGTGCTAAGTGCGATAGAATCATCCCCGCCTGCCGATATATGCGCCGCCTTCAAAACCGTTTCTATGACTCTGATAAAAACCGTGGGCGGCGCTTCCGGTCCCTTGTACGGCACGTTTTTCCTTCGCGCCGCCGCCGATTTTACCGGTAAACAGGAACTTGACCTTGACGCATGGACAAGCGCCCTTGAGAAGGGGATACAGGGCATAGAGCAGCTCGGCAAGGCGCAAAAGGGCGACAAAACCATGCTTGACGCATGGCTTCCCGCCCTGACCGCGCTGAAAGAGAACGGCGGGAACGGGATAAAGGCGGCGTTGAAGGCCGCGGCGGATGCTGCCGAAGAAGGCATGAAGGCTACGATTCCGCTTCAAGCAAGAAAGGGGCGCGCCAGCTATCTTGGGGAACGCAGCATAGGGCATCAGGATCCGGGTGCAACCAGCGCCTTCCTGCTGCTGCAAAGCGCCGCCGGAATATTGGGGTAGTATTTTGGTCGGACTCGTTCTTGTTTCACATTGCCGGGCTCTGGCCGAGGCTGCCGCCCACCTTGCCCGGCAAGTTTCTTCAAATGTTGCGCTCCCGATAGCCCTTGCCGGCGGGACGGGCGATGAGCACGCCGAACTCGGAACGGACGCTATGGACATCATGGAGGCTATAGAATCTGTCTATTCGGATGACGGCGTCCTTGTGCTGATGGACATGGGGAGCGCGATATTGAGCGCGAAGACGGCGCTTGAATTCCTTGAAAGCGAAAAAGCGGCCCATACAAGCCTCTGTTCCGCACCCCTGGTCGAGGGCGCCGTCTCCGCCGCGGTGCGGATTTCGCTCGGCGACAGCCTTGAGCTTGTCAGGCAGGAGGCCTTCGCCGCGCTGACCCCAAAGCAGATCGAGCTGGATGACGTTAAGGTGGTGGCGGCGACAGAATCTGCCGCTCCGGATGAAGGCGGCTATCTGTCTTATACATTCGTTTCCCGCCTGAAAAACGGCCTACATGCCCGTCCGGCCGCGATGCTGGCCGGGGCGGCCGCTTCGTTCAACTCCACCGTAAGGGTAAGGAATATCAGCCGGAACAGGGGGCCGGAGACGGCGCGTAGTGTCAACAAACTTGCCCTGCTCGGCATACTGACCGGGGACGAGGTTGAAGTGCGGGCATCCGGGGATGACGCGGCAGAGGCGCTTAACGCGATCCAAAAACTTGCTGATGAAAACTTTGGCGAGGTCCCGGCCACCCTTAAACCTGAGACAAAACCCGAAACTAAACTTCTGTCCCTCGCGCCGGGAGTCGCGATGGGCCTCCTGTACCGGGAAGGCGTCATAGCCCCCTGTCCAAAGCGGGAAACAAGCGACGCCGAAGCCGAGATCAGCCGTTTCGATTCGGCCATTGCGCGGGTAAAAACGGAACTCGAGACACACGAGGCGAATCTTGTTAAAGAGGGACACACGGGCGAGGCCGGAATTTTTAACGCGCAAAAACTTATTTTGACGGATCAAGACTTAATTGATGATGTCAGGAAGGCTATACGTACAGAAGGGCTGGAGGCCGCCTACCTTTACCAGCAAAAGATGAACAAACTTGCCGCCGATTACCGTAAACTGCCCGGAGACTACCTTCCGCAGCGGGCAGCCGACATCAACGATGTGGCCTCCCGCGTGCTCGCCGTCCTCACCGGACAGGGAAGTACCGGTGAGGAAGGCTTTGACGACATAATTCTCGCCGCTAGGGAGGCGCGGCCTTCCATGATTGTCCGTTTTGAAGGCAGGATTCGCGGTATTTTAAGTGAAATTGGAGGGGAAACCTCGCACGCGGCGATTCTGGCAAAAACGATCGGGATTCCCGGCATATCCGGGTACCGTCTTGATGAAAGCATAGCAAACGGAACGCCGCTCATCATTGACGGGAATACATGCGCGGTTACCGTTAACCCGGATTCGCGGACAGAGGCGGATTTCCGGGAAAAACTTGCCGCTTGGGAGGAGAGAAAGAGGCGGGACTTTGAGGAGAGCAGGAAAAACGCCGTTACAAAAGACGGGCTAAAGGTATATGTCCGCGCCAATGTGGGTGAAAAGCGGGACGCAAAAAAGGCCGCCGACTACAACGCGGAAGGCATAGGTCTTTTGCGCACGGAATTTCTTTTTCTTTCCCGTGCAAATCCCCCCGGCGAGGAGACCCAGTCCGCCATGCTGAGGGAGATACTGGAATTCTTCCCCGATGACCCCGTTACGATCCGTACTTTGGACGTTGGGGGAGACAAAGCCCTTCCTTGGCTCGATCAGAAGAAAGAGGAGAATCCCTTCCTCGGTGTCCGCGGCGTAAGGCTTTGCCAACAGGAAAGGCGGCTTTTTGCCGGTCAACTTAGGGCGATACTTCGCGCGGGCGCGGGTTTTAAGGTAAAGGTGATGGCGCCTATGGTAAGCAGGGTGGAGGAGGTACGTTTCTGCCGGGAAATGCTTGAAAACGCCCATGCTGACCTTGAGCGGGACGGCATTGAGCATGCATGGCCCGTCCCGTTCGGCATAATGGTGGAAACTCCCGCGGCGGCGCTGATGGCGGATAAACTTGCCGCGGTATCGGACTTTTTCAGCATAGGTTCAAACGATTTGTCCCAGTACGTCATGTCCGCCGAGCGGGGAAACAGCGCCCTGTCGGAACTTGCGAACGCGCGTCAGGCCGCGGTGCTGCGGGCAATCAGCATGACCGCCCGCGCCGCGCGGAAGGCGGGTATCCCGATCAGTGTCTGCGGCGAAATGGCGGGGGATCCGCTGCTTAGTCAGGTCCTCGTCGGTATGGGGATAACGGAGCTCAGCATGAGCCCAAGCGCGATAGGCGGCGTTAAACGGGTAATTACACGTATTTCCCAAAAGGAGGCGGAAGAAAAAGCTGGCCGCTGCCTTGACTGCTCTACCCTTGTCGAGGTTACGGACGTTTTGGGGAATTGTGACCTTTAAATTTTTGATAGACAGGGGTATACTTTTTGTATGAGATTAGC
>JAITKQ010000165.1 GCA_031278295.1 Spirochaetaceae bacterium
GATTACGAAACGGAGAATATTCATTCGCTGTCAAAAGCGGATATAATGATTTCAGATTTTTCCGGCATAATCTTTGATTATGTTTTTCTGTTTGACAAGCCGGTTTTCTATGTTAAACAAAAAATTGATATGCGCCCCTACGACGCGGACGATTTATTTAGCGGTACAGGCGAAACCGACGGGGTGCTTGAGAACCTTTGGCAATTTAAAACGCTGAAAAAAATTGGAATTGAACTGAAGGAAGAATTCTTTGATTCTATCGAAAGCGCGGTAAAAAACGCTTCTACCAGCGAAGATTTAAGGCTGGCGCGCCGGCAGGCAAGGGAGGAGGCGTGGCAGTACCCGGGCGAATCAGGCCGCCGCGTCGCCGACTTTATGGTACAAACCTTAAATGGAGCCGCCGCGCGAAAAACCGTTGGTCCGCGTCATTGACCTTAAAACGTGATGGATGGGATACTTGTATTGAAAACCGGAAGGTAGGCCAGTGGTTAAGCCGCCAGTTTTGGGAACTGGACAGCGGGGGTTCAAATCCCCCCCTTCCGAGTGAGATGCGCGTGGCCGGGGAGAGCCCTCTTTGTACCGGGCGCTTGGATCCGTATTCTTGCGGGATAAACGCATAGAATAGCATACCTCCTGTTTACATGCTATAGCGGATAAAAGGGCTTCCAAATGGCAAACGCAGGGTATTTGGGCGGAAATGGAGCACAGCCGAGCGGCGGCTTGCCGCGTGTACGGTGCGCCGGCGGCGCACCGTACACGCGGGGTGAGGGCGAGGGGCGGTAAACCGCGATAGCGGTACAAAGTATCCGCGCAAGGGATAGAAGCGGAATGAGGCCGCCCGGCGCTCCGCGCCATGCGGCCTCATTATAGCGGATAGCCCGACCCCGCGCGTCGCGCGGGGATGCGCCAACATAGTTGACCGCCAATTGGCGCGGCCTCAAGTTGATAAGTGTTGACCCGGGCAACAGACCCTGCGGAGGAAAACCCGCAAGCGCTACAGGCTGCCAGCAGGGACGGCAACGCGGGGAGTTGCAAACCGAAAAATATACGGGTAGACTACTAAAGGCATGACGGAAAAAAATTTTACGGTTCTTGACCTTATAGGGCTTGACCTAAAAGAACACAATTCGCTCGATTTAAGCTGTTTCTGTGGCCGCAAGGGTTTATCCAATAAAATAATCGTTCCCGAAGTGAACAGGCCGGGTCTTGCCCTGTCAGGCTTTTTTGATGTTTTTGCCAATGATAGGATTCAGATTTTTGGACGCGGGGAAGTCGCGTATCTTAAAAAACTGGCCGGGGAAAACAATACTGATTCCGTCGAGAAACTATTCAGTTACAAGATACCGTGCTGCGTAGTTACCTCCGGCCTTCGCCCTGAACTTTTTTTCATTGAGGAAGCGGAGCGGGCGGCTTGCCCCATACTTACCACGGAACTCAACACCACGGAATTGGTTGTCCGAATTTTGCGGATACTTTCAACAATATTTGCGAATCAAAAAACAGTACACGGCGTTTTGGTCGAAGTATTCGGCATGGGCGTACTGCTGCTGGGCGAGTCGGGTGTCGGGAAAAGCGAGCTTGCGCTTGAACTGATTCGGGCGGGGCACCGGCTTGTTGCGGACGACGCGATAAAGATACAACGTGTGAACGGGAATGTCCTTATAGGAACCGGGGCAAACAGGATTATCGGACATCACATGGAAATTCGCGGTGTTGGCGTTGTCAACATTACACACATGTTCGGCGTCGGCGCTATACGTGAACGCAAGCATATCCAACTTGTAATAGAACTGGAAGAATGGAACCCTAAAAAAAATTATGACCGTCTGGGAAGCAAAGACGAATGCATTGATCTGCTGGGCGTAAGCGTTCACAAGCTGAACATACCGATAAAATCCGGCCGCAACTGCCGCGCCGTGATAGAAACCGCTGTGCTGAATGAACGCCTTAAACTGATGGGCTACAACGCCGGCAAGGAATTTGAGCATAACATCCTGAAATGGATAGAGAGCGAGGGTTCAAGTTATGTCTATTTTGGTCAGAATAATATAACATGACATTGATCGGGAAATCCAAGAATGGTTGAAAGGGTTGTGAAAGTTATAAACAGGGCCGGCATCCACGCGCGCCCTTCTTCGCTGCTTGTCGGGCTGACAAAAGACTTTAAGTCGTCCATACACTTTGAGCAGGGTAAAAACCGGATAAACGCGAAATCGATTCTTGGCATCATTACGCTGGGCGCGGTGTATAACAGCGAAATAAAAATAATCGCGGAAGGTGAGGATGAACAGGAGGCCGTTGAACGCCTTAGCCGTCTTTTTGAGTCGAAATTCGAAGAAGAGGAGTCCGCGAATATCCAAAATACCGGCAATCAAAGGAAGTGGAGTCCTTACCGTTAACCGCCCGCCACTTTCATGCCCAAGGCCCCCCCCCCCCCCGTGATTAGCTCTTCAAAGACCTGAGCGGCGGACGGGTATCTGAATATTACAAAGTTGTCATCCTCGTAGTCCGGTACGCGCCGCGAAAGGGCTTCGTCTGACAGACATTCGTCCTAGGTGAGCAAAAGGAATGTTTTCCC
>JAITKQ010000024.1 GCA_031278295.1 Spirochaetaceae bacterium
CTTTTGCGGAGCGAAGGCACGGCGTAAAACCCGCTGGCGGGACGCTACCGCGTAGCGGATGTTAAGCCCACTGGTGGGGCGGGGGAATGCGCAAGGGATTGGAGGGGCGCGAAGCGTTCGCGCGAAGCGTTCCCGTAGGGAATGGAGGGGCAACCCAAAGGGGTTGCCTTGCGGAACCCCGCAAAGCCCGGTGTCCGGCAGGGCCGGAAATGCGCCCAAATCACCTGAGTCTGTTCCCTGAAACATCAAATCATCCCCCGCTTCCAGCCGCGTATGCCTACCGCCTTGTGCGGACCCGAGGGCACGGCGTAAAACCCGCCTTCAGGACGCTACCGCGTAGCGGAAGTGGGGCCCGCCGGCGGGGCGAATGCGCAAGGGATTGGAGGGGCGCGAAGCGTTCCCGTAGGGAATGGAGCGGAGCGGAACCCCGCAAAGCCCGGTTTCCGGCAGGGCCGGAAATGCGCCCAAATCACCTGAGTCTGTTCCCAAAAACATCAAATCAACCCCGGCGTACAGCCGCGAATGCCTACCGCCCCTTTCGGACCCGAGTGCAGAACCCAAAGCCCGCCTTCGGGACGCTACCGCGTAGCGGATGTGGGGCCCGCTGGCGGGCTACTAATCCAGGATTGTGATCTCGACGCGGCGGTTAAGGCTGCGGCCTGAGTCCGAGGAATTGTCGCCAACCGGTTTAGCGCCGCCCCAGCCCTTGTAAATAAAGCGGCCCTGCGGGATACCGCGCGTAGAAAGCTCGTCAACAATACGCTTTGCCCGCTCGACGGACAGGCGCAACTCGGCTTCGGGGCGTCCCGTAGCGGCGGTATGACCCTCCACAAGAAAAGTCCTGCCCTCTATCCTGGAAAGCGAAGCGGCGATAAGGTCAAGGCGCGGCTTTTCGGAAGGTAAAAGCTCGTCCGAATCTGTTGAAAACCGTAGATCACGGATTGAAAGCCGCAGGCCGGCGTCAACCTGCTCAAGCTCTATACCGGCGGTATTTTCTATCTCCTTTTTAATTTTTCCATCGTCAAGCGGGACGATACCCTGCATAAAACATAGCGTAAAACCCTTGAAACGTACATCCCTGCCGTCACTCCACGAAAAAGTTTCGTCAAAACTGTCCCTGGACAGCAACATTGTGCCGGTTTCCACCTTTATCAGAATCGTAACATCGTGTTTTCCGCTTACTTTACTCAGCACCGCGTCCCCGCCGCCCGTAAACAGCTTATCCGTCCCCGGAGCCAACGCGGAAATACCGGCCTTTGGCTTGAAACTTGCTTCTATACGGTGAACAGCGAGACCCCTATAATCTTCAACACCTTTGTATTCGTACACCGCGGTAAACGGGACAAGGAAGGTTTTACCTTCGTTGATCGGATCGATCGCACGCTGGCCGTCCGCCGTCCATGTAGAACCTTTCGTCACCCCGTCCGCCTTGTACACCGGAAAGTCACGGAAGGCGGGAAAACCCCTGTCATCCTCTATACGCATCCTGCCCTCCGCGTTCATCGCGAACTTGACAGGTACGATGGCGTTGACGGCGCGCGCACTCTGCCTCATATCACGCAAGGTCTCCTCCATCACGATGAAATTACCGCTGTACAGGGTCGAACCGCCGCTATCCGTACCGTAAGGGTTGATCGCGGCGCGAACCTCACGGTAAACGTGCCCCCGGTACCTGCTGTCATAGCGTGAAAAATCGGAACGTTCCACGATCGTATAAGGTTTACCGGTCTCAAATTTGAACCTTACGCCGTCCTTTTCCCCGCCGTTCCCTGTAACGGCGGACGTTAAAAAAAACAAGCCGTAAACCATGCAAACATTCAAAAAAAAGCGCTTACCCGCCTGTATTTTCATAAAACCCCCTGAATCCCTAACTTATTCATCGGGTTGAATCGGGAAATTTGTAACAGGGAGTTTGATTCGCGGGTGGAGTCGAGACCCCGGCGGAGGGGCATTTTTTGCGTTTAGGCACGTAAAGCCGTGTTTTTGTTTACCCGTTCCGCTCAAACTAGTGAACGGGCGACCCGGACTATATCTGCAAAAACGCCGGCGGCTGTAACCTGTGCGCCCGCGCCGGGGCCCTTTATCACCATCGGCAACTTGCTGTAACGTTCCGTGGTGATAACGACGATGTTGTCCGAGTCGACAAGCGAGCGGAAGGGGCTTTCGGGCGGTTCGGCGCGCAGGCTTATGCGGGCCGAACCGGCCTCGATCACCGCTACGTAACGGAGTTGTTTACCTTCCGTGCAGGCGGCGGCGCGGCGTTTTTCAAAACCCGCGTCCGATTTTTCCAGTTCCGTAAAGAAGGCATCCACGTTCGGGGCGCGGAAACAGGCTTCAGGCAGCAACGCTTCTATGCTCACCTGCGAAAATTCGAGCGGCAGGCCGCATTCACGCGCCAGAATCAGCGCCTTCCGTGCCGCGTCCATCGCGTTAAGGTCGTCGCGGGGGTCAGGTTCCGTGTAGCCCTTCGATTTTGCCTCGCGGACAAGGGCGGAAAATGTGGTTTCCCCGTCAAAATTGTTAAAAATAAAGCTCAATGTGCCGGAAAGCACCGCCTCGATACGCAAAACCCTGTCGCCTGACAGGTGCAGGTCGCGCAGGGTGGATATTACCGGCAGGCCGGCGCAGACGGTAACCTCGTAAAGGTAGGGGATGCCCCTGTCGCGGGAGTACGCGGTAAGCCGCCTGTAGTAGTCGAAGGAGCCGGAGTTAGCCTTCTTGTTCGGCGTTACGATGGCGATGGCGGCGTGTAAAACCGTTTCGTAGACCGCCGCCACCGTTTCGCTCGCCGTGCAGTCGCAAAAGCAACTATTTGGCAGGTTGAATTCTTTCATTTGCCGCACAAAAGCATCTATATTGAACGGCGAAGGGGAATCGGCAAGCAGGGCCTTTGCCCGGTACGGGGAAAGGCCCTGCCCGTCCAGAATCATGCCGCGTGAATTGGCTAGGCCGCAGATATTTATCTGTATCTTGTAGCGTTCCGCCAGCGTTTCCCGCTGACCGGCTATCTGTTCAAGCAGTGTGCCGCCGATCAGACCGCAGCCGACAAGAAAAAGGTTTACCGAGCGCGTACCGGACAGGAAGAAGGCCTCGTGTATTGCGTTGAGAGCCTTGGCCTCGTCCTGCTTTGCCAGCACAGCCGATATATTTATTTCGGACGAGCCTTGGGCTATGGCCGCCACGTTTACCCCGTTGCGTCCGAGCGAGTGAAAAACCTTGCCGCTTATACCGGGCGTATTTTTCATATTTTCGCCCACAACGGCTATTATAACAAGGTTTTGTTCCGCCGCCGGTTTTTCCAGCAGGCCGCTTTTTACCTCGAGCGCGAATTCCTCCTTGATGGCGGTAACAGCCTCCGCCGCATCGCCGGGCGTGACGGCAAAACATATAGAATGTTCGCTGGACGCCTGCGTTATCATTATCACGTTTATGCCGCGCCGGGCGAGTGCGCCAAAGAGTCGGGACGAAAATCCTGACACGCCGATCATGCCCGTCCCCTGTACGCTGACAAGGGTGATGTTTTCAAGCGAGCTTATCCCGCGTACCGGCCATCTGTTATTCGACTTCCTGTCAGAAATCAGGGTGCCCTTTGCGTCCGGCCTGAAGCTGTTGCCTATCCATACCGGGATTTTTTTTTCAAGCAGGGGCTGAACCGTCGGCGGGTACAGTACCTTGGCGCCAAAATGGGACAGTTCCATCGCTTCGGAATAGGAAATTTCGTCTATGCAAAAGGCGTTTTTCACCATTTTGGGGTCTGCCGTAAGGATTCCGTCAACATCCGTCCAGATTTCCACCCGTTCCGCGTCCAGCGCAGCGCCAAAAATCGCCGCCGTATAGTCCGAGCCGCCGCGCCCCAGCGTTGTTGTAGCGCCTTCCCGTGTCGATGCGATGAATCCGGTAACTATTTGCAGCGCCCCGTGCCCCGCGGTATGGTCTTTTATGTTTTTGTAGCTTTCTTCCGCAAAAACCTTTGCGTTGCCATGCCTGTCGTCCGTCTTGATAAGCGCCCGCGAATCCAGGTATTCCGCGTCCACACCCCGCGCCTGGAAACACCGCGTTACGATCGAGGCGGACAGCCTCTCCCCAAAGCTCATCACATAGTCGAGCGAGCGCGGCGACACCTCCTTCAGTATGAAGATGCCGTCAAGCACGCGGCGGAGTTCGGCATGGAGCTCCTGTATCCGATCGAGACCTGGGTCTAGCTCCCCGGCCGCCGCTTCCATCACCTCTCTGTGCCTGATGGCGAGCGCTTCTAGAATCGTGTCGAATTTCTCGCCCCGTCCGGCGGCGCGGGCCGCCTCTATCAGCGAATCGGTGACGCCTGAAAACGCGGAAACCACCACCACGCGCGTTCCCGCCCGTCCGGCAACAATTTGCATCAGTTTTTCGATTGCGGCGGCGCTGCCCACGGATGTCCCGCCGAATTTCATAATTATCATGATGTAAAAGTGATAACCCTTTTACCCATATTTTTCAAGGCCGGCGGCGGTTTGGGGTTTAACCCCATGCGTATACCGAAATTCCGGTGTATTTTCCGCCTGGCTTGCGTGTTTTACACCGCAGCTTGGGTTTTCATGATATAATGAACCGTATTCAGAAAAAACAGCTAAAAGCCTGCATTTCCCTATTGCCCCAACAATCCTGATTCAAGGTCTTTAAGCATGGTATCGGTAGCGGTAATGCCGCCTTCCGCAAGATACCAGACATCGGGGGTAAGGTACACAATATGACCGTTTTTGTAGGCATCCGTCTGTTTCAC
>JAITKQ010000043.1 GCA_031278295.1 Spirochaetaceae bacterium
AGGGTATGTAGGGCGTGGATACAGAACCATGGAGGTAAAAGAAATGTTAAACAATTCATTGAAAGGCTACGGACAGGTACTTTTGGAGAGAGGCGAGCGGAGAGGCGAGCGGAGAGGCGAGCGGAGAGGCGAGCGGAGAGGCAAACTGGAAGATGCAAAGAATATGCTGAAAGAAGGCTTGTCTATGGAACAGGCGGCGCGTATAACCGGCATTCCGGCGGATAAAATACTTAAACATTTGAACAAACCCCAAGTAATGACTCCCCCGCAACAGCCGTGTTTTAACCGCGAATTAACGCGAATACTGACGCGAATGACCGCTGATACTATTCGCGTTATTAGTATTCATTCGCGTACATTCGCGGTTCCCAAAACATCGAACCAAATACAGCTTACAGCCGCGTATGCCTATCGCTTTTTGCGGAGCGAAGGCAGAACCTGAAGCCAGTTCTCGGTATGCTACCGCGTAGCGGACGTGAAACCCGCTGGCGGGCGCGTATGCCAAGCGCCCCCTTCGGACCAGACGGCAGAACCCGAACCCCGCCCTCGGTACGCTACCGCGTAGCGGCTTTTAAACCCGCTGGCGGGCGCGTAGCGGACTTTAAACCCGCTGGCGGGCGGATGTGAGACCCACTGGTGGGGCTGGCGGGTCTACTAGGGCGCCTACGTCGCCTTTGTCGCGGAAGCGGAGCACGTTGACCATGAAGATGTTGAGCTTGTTCACGATGTTGGGCGGGAGCAGGTTGCCGTCAACCTCGACGGAGAGGACGGGGTAGTTACGTTCACGGGCCCAGGGGGTAAAAAGCCCCTCGATCACACGGCCTATCAGACAGGCAAAAGGCGAGATATTTACGATGCCGCTATAGCCCTGTTCCATCGCGGTGGCGGCTACGCCGGACGAGACGGCGATTTCTGAATTTAGCTCCAGGTTGACGAAGTGTTTTTGCGTGTTTGCCATAATCTCGCGCATACCGTGCGGGGTTTTAGGGATAAGTCCGGTAGGTTCAAGTATGCGGAGAGTCTTTTTTTCGATATGGCGTTTCCACCATTCCTCAAGGCGCAGCTTAAAGAGTTTGACGCGCGCGCCCGCCTCTCCTAGCTTGATCAGCTTTTCGAGCGCGTACTCGCGTACAAAGTCCAGGTAGTGTATCCATTCGGCTATGCCTGAGACCTTGACCACTATGCCGCGCTCGCTCAGCAGGTCGGTGAGTTCCCCTACGGCAAAGTCGTCGCGGCGCACATAGATTTCCCCCACGATAAGCACGCGGGGGCAGTCCGCCGTCCGCCGTTTGAGCGGTATGCTTTTTACAAGGCCGGCGGTTTTGGCAAGCTCACGCCATAGGTCTTTCGGGCGTTTTTCTACAGCGTCCATCACCTGCCGCCACGATTTTTCATAGTCCGCAAGGGCCTTTTGCGGGTCGGCGGCGGTAGCTTTCAGCGCCGTCTGTATGTCCTTTAGGTAATCCGCTATCACAAGTCCCTTCCACATCTCTTTTGCGAAGCCCGGCCCCAGTTCCGTGTACGAATTATCGGCGGAAAGTATGAACACGACTACATTTTCCAGCCGCATATCGCGGAAAAGGTTCTCGTAGAACACAAAATACTGCCCCGTGCGGCAGGGACCGGTGGTGATAGGCACAAAAACTATGTAAATCTCGTCTTTGCGGTAATTTTTTCCGCTCAAATACTGTAAGACGCTGCCCAAAACAAGGTGGCTAGGCACACATTCCTTGCCGGAAGCATGGGCGCGGGCAAGCTGAACCGTTTTTGCCGTAGCCACAGGCAGCGTCTCTGCGTTTATGCCGAGACTCCGTATAGCCGCCGCTATGTACTCGGTGGAAATCGCCCCCATATTGGACAACAGCAGCTTTATCCGCTTGTTCCCCTTGATAGACAGCTTTTCGCCTGAGATGTCGTTGACGAGCGACAGGTCGGACTGCGCGAAACGCCAGCCGTTGCTGTAACGTTCCGTTTCGAGAGCGTCCTTTTTGGAACGGTAGCCGTCTATGATGTCAAGAAAAGCCTCCACACGGGTATCCACGCCGGCGTCGGCGGAGTGCGAGTCCAACTCAAGCACAAGGAAGGGTTTTTGCCCCATTTCCCACTTTAGGTAGTGCAGAATGAACGAATCGGGGGCGCACGAAAAGTTTGTAACGTAGGTAACGTAAATATTCGGCTCGTTTTTGAGGAAACTGGCGGCTTTTACATCCTGCTGGCCGTAGTACCAGTACATATTGGGGAAAATTTTCTGCTCCTCGAACGGCAAAATGTCAAAAGGAACGATGGAATAGCCCCGCGTGGTGAATTTTCGCGGGATTCCCATGTTAGCCTCCGCCGTAAAAGCGTTATACGGCCGCCCCAACAGCGCGATAACAGGCCTTTCAGCCTTACGCGCCTCCTCCAAGGCCTCGACACCCAGCCTTTTACACGCCTCGAAATAAGCCGTCTGCCTCTCGACAGCCTTGTCAAACGCCCGCCGGGTCTCGTCCGCGCCTATCCCCAGCCGCTCCGTCAGGCGGCAAAAAAGCTCAAGCGCCCTTTCGTTCCCAAACTTAAAGCTCACCACGAGCGGCAGGAAGCGGTTTTTGTCAACATCGGCAAACGCCTTTTCTATGTAGTACGGCAAAGCCTGCGTTATCGGGCAAAAGTTAGCGTGAACGTCCCGCTCATAGCTCGGCATATCCCGAAAATGCGGCAACAGCACGTAATCCGCCCCCTTATCCAGGCAGTCCTGCACCGCCCCGTGCGCGATCTCCGCCGGAAAGCAGTAAGTCGACTCCGCCCGCGCCACCCCCGCGTGGGCGACCTCCTCCGACAAAAAGGTCTTTATCCCCAGTTCGTAAAAAAACCACGAGTACAGCGGGTACAGGGTATGCGCCGAAAAGGCCCTGGGTATCCCGATCACGTAGTTCCGGGTCGCTCTATTTTTTATGGGCGCATCCCCGCGCGAAGCGCGGGGTCGGGCTTTGCGGGGCTCCGCTGCCGCTCCGTCCCCCGCTTCGCGGGGGATGCTCCGCACCCCTCCAATCCCTTGCGCGGTATCCCGCAGCGCTGCCGCGCCTGCCGCCGCTCCCGCCTCCGGTCCGGCGGTCTCCGTAAAATCGACGCGCACGGCGCGCTGATTCGGGGGCGTTGCGGGGGCGTCCCCCGCAGAGGGGGGTGTCCCCGCAACGGAGTGCGGGGCAGGGGGGAGGCTTCCCCCCTCATCTTCAAAAGCTTCCAAATCAGGAGCGGCGTACCCGGTGAACAGCATACGCTGGCGCTTTTCCACGTAATCGAAGACGGGCGCGTCCTTGACCTGCTTTCTCATGTTAGTGTACTTGTTGCATCTGCCGCCGAACATGTACTTGTTGCCGCCCACGCCGAGTACCTGTATGGGGCAGCGGTTTTCGCAGGAACGGCACTCGAAGACCCGTTCGTACACGATGGCGCGGTTGAGCAGCGCGTCCAGTGAGAGCGCTTTGTCGGCGAGGAGGCCGTCCGCCCGTTTACGTTTTGCGAGCAGCGCCACGCCGAAGCAGCCTGTGAGTTCCGGTGAGGGCGGCACGAGGATTTCTTTCCCCAGCATCATCGCAAACGCCAGCGGCACGGCCGGATTCTTGGCTACGCCGCCCTGCAAAAAGATTTTGCCGCCTATGGTGCGGTTGCCGACCACGCGGTTCAGGTAGTTCGCCACGATGGAGCCTATGATGCCCGCCGTGATGTTTTCTTTTGACGCGCCCTGCTGCACCGCCTTGCGTATGTCCGAGTTGATGAACGCCGAACAGTGCTCGCCGAATTTCAGCGGGCTGCGGGCGCTTATCGCTATCGGGCCTATGTCGCGGGCATCGTGTATGGAAAGGTCGCCGGAGGCTGACTCCTCCAGGAAGCTGCCGGTGCCGGCGGAACAGGCTTCGTTCATAGCGTAGTCTATCGGGACGCCGTTTTTGAGCAGCACGTACTTCGCATCCTGCCCGCCTATCTCGAATATCGTTTCCACATCCGCATCAAAGTACGTTGTGCCTGTGGCGTGGGCTATTATCTCGTTGTACACGCCCGGCGTCTCCAGAAACACGCCCAAAATCTCGCGGGACGAGCCTGTCGCGGCGCAGTACCGGATGTCTATCTCCTTGTTGCCCGTGTCCGCTAAAACCTTGTCCTGTATGACTTTGATACATTCTTTTAGCGCTTTTACCGGGTCGCCGTGCGTCCGCCCGTAGTGGCTTGCCACGATTTCGTCCGTTTCAGCGTCCACGAGGCAGGCCTTTGTCGTTGTAGAGCCGCCGTCCACGCCGAGTATGTACCGCCGCCCCGCCCTGACCTTGCCTTCGCCCTTTTCAAAGAAATGTACCTTGTCCTGCCAGTCGCGGAACGCGCCTAACATTCCGAAGCGCACTTCGCTCTGTTTTAAGAGCTTTTCTCCCGGAGGAAGCGGGCTGCCTCTTTGCGCCGCCAGGGCCGCCGCGCCCAGCGCCTCGAATACCGGCGCGGACTCCGGGATTATGAACTCTATCTCCGGCGCTTTTTCCTTGACAAAGCGTATTATGTGCTTGTTTAACGTGATTCCGCCGGTAAGCAGCACGCGCCCCCGCGTTACTTTCGCTCGTTTTAGAAAGTCTATCACCTTGACGGCCATCACGTCCGACAGCGATACCACTATGTCGTCTTTGGTCGCCTCCCGTTTGTTCAGCCTGTGCGTGCAATCGCTCTTCATAAACACCGAACAGCGTGTCGAAAGCGGATGCACCACGGCGTTTTCGTTTACATTGTTTATGTCTTCCAGCGTCATGTCCATGCGGGCGAGTTGCTGCTTTAGGAACTCCCCCGTGCCGGACGCGCATTTGTTGCCGGAAAAATTGTTGATTATCTTGCCGCCCTCGTCGAGCGAATATACGATTAAATCTTCGCCGCCCATGCTCACTATGGCGGCGGGCGGCGGCCCTTGCAGCTTTAGCGCCTTTAACGCCGCCTCCACGCAGAGCGGCTCCAGAGTCCCCGCCGCCGCAAACATGAAGCGCCCCTCGTTCCCCGTAACGAGCGCGGGTATCCCCGCCTCCACCTTGCCTTCGTCCAGCAGCCTGTCCACCGCCGCCGCAAAATTCCCCTCGTGCGGGACGGCGGCGCTCCAAACCGCCTCAAGTGTATCCTCCCCCCTGCTCTCGGCCAAAAGCATTTTCAAACTCGTAGAGCCTATGTTTATTCCTAATGTTCTCATACACTAAGTTTAACAAGGCAAGGCTGTTTTTTAAACCCACTAGTGGGTTTCACGTCCGCCCGCCACCCCCGCCAGCCCCGCCAGCCCCACCAGTGGGTCTCACATCCGCTACGCGGTAGCGTACCGAAGGCGGAGTTCGGGTTCTGCCGTCGGGGTCGAAGGGGGCGCTTGGCATACGCGCCCGCCAGCGGGTTTAAAGTCCGCTACGCGGTAGCGTACCGGGGGCGGAGTTCGGGTTCTGCCGTCTGGTCTGAAGGGGGCGCTTGGCATACGCGGCTGTAAGCGGGGTTTAGTTCGATGTTTTGGAAACCGCGAATGGGCGCGAATGAATACTAATAACGCGAATAGTATCAGCGGTCATTCGCGTCAACGTTCGCGTTCATTAGCGGTTAAAAGACGGTTGTTGCGGGGGGTAATTCGTTTTGGAAGCCGCGAATGATATTTGTGTTCATTCGTGGTTAAACTACAAGGGTCAATGCGGGGGGATAGGTGTTCAAAATTCAAGAATGTTGTATTTGCCGCTCCCGGTTTCCGATTCACCGGCAGGCCGTTTCGGCGGGTAAAGACTGCGGACATCCAGAAGTGTAGCAGGGAATACCTGAGCCTCGCCCTGCACTGTCCGCAGGTTGACAAGCGCGAACAGGCGCAACGGATTCGGCCTTCCTTCGATTTTCAGCGGACGCATTTCATGGACCAAAATATATTTTTGTACCAAACGCCATGTATTTTCGGTTATCAGTATATCTGTATTGCAGGCCATATTTTGCGCCTTTGCCGTTTCGGCGAAGCCGCCGTTTTTCCCTATCAAGGTGTAGGCCGCGCGTCCGCCGCAGTCCGCGATTCCCGCGGCAAATTCCCCGCTACTTATACCGCATGAAAGCTTAATACAGGCCGGTTCTCCTGACGGGGAAAGTTCCCTGTTAAGTTCGTACACAGCCACACGAAGCATCAACGCACAGCGTATGCAATTCAACGTGTCATGTTCGATGTTGCCGCTTGATGAAAGCGCCCCCCAATGGGCCCTGACATTGCCGTCCGAAAATTGGTCCAGCACGCCGTTTGTCTTTTTTACAGTACAGGCTGCCCGGCTTATGTATTTGTTTAGCAACGCGAAAGAGTCGCCGGGGTTTAGGCGTTCCGCAATATTCGCAAACGATTCTATCCCCGATAGCATCACGGTGACGTTTTTATACTCCGCTACGGCAGGTGCCGTCCCGTCCAGAATCTTGCGGACAAGCCGCATATCCGCAAAACGGCTTGCCGCTTCCAGCTTTCGTTTTACTTCATCAAATTCCGTTAATTTTTCCAGCGAGATTCGGACGTATCTTGTGAGGAACAACACGACAAGCGCAAGAAAAAAAACAAGACCTGCCGCGGCGCAGCCCACACGAAGCGCTACCGCCGCAAGTTCCCCTAAAACGGCGCGGTAAGTCATCTCCGTGATAAACAGTACAGGCACCGCATTCAATTTACTGTACGCCCCTGTCGTACGCCGTCCTTCGCCGTTGACATAACGCAGCCGCCCGCTGTTCAGCAGGCTTGACAGCATTGGCTGTATAAGTGTACGACGGAAAACATTTTCTCCGTTTGTTGGCGGCCAGCCCCCGGAATGAAGCAGTACGCCGTCCGCCGTGTTAACAAGGTAGCTTGTACGCCGGTCAGTCTTGAATACTTCTTCCAGACCGGCCAGGTGAAAAAATACAAGCCCCGTAGCGCCGCCCCTGTGCTGAAAAACCATAGCCAGAAGCGGAATCCCAAAAATACTTTCGCAGTTCAATACCGTGTTGCGTGTCCGCCCTGAGCCTTCCGGCGATGCCCTGGTCAATTCAACAAAAATGTTAACCAGCCGAACGTCAATACTGTTGTTTTTAAAAAAATCCTGATTGATAAAGGACAGGGGCGGGGCGTTTTTATCAGACGAATCGTAAAACGACAGGGCGGCGATGTTGTTGTTGTTTTCAAAAAACGCATCCACAGCAACGCGCTCAATGCTGCGGTTAAATCCGGGCGCGTTCACGGTTTCCAGCAGCGCCGTTGACGCGGAACCCATTCCGGAAAAAAATATATCAAGCGCCGCCGCCGCGGACCTGTTTATGACAGCGTTTTCGGCTTCGGCGGTTTCAAGCGTTTTGTCGTACAATAGTTTTCCGGTGAAAACAAGTATCAGTAGAGTTGAAAAAATAAATAACAGTATTATAAGCACGGAAAATTTTTCACCGGACACTTCTGTTTTTTTGGAGAGTTTTATCGGTATATTTATTCCTGCCATTTTCTAGCGCTGCGCGTTGTTGCGGCCTTGGGCCACCTCCCGCCTGTGCATTCTTTTGTGATAATCCCCCAGTTTGAATATTTCATCAACATGGTTTATAAAAAGTTTATCCTTCTCCGGCTTGATAACCTTATCATTAAAAAGTTTCGCGAGAACGGGTTTCTGCTGTTCCGCCGGAACAGCAGCCATCTTCAGCAACTCATCCAGGCCAAAATCAAAAACAAAAGAAGTGGGGGATGGCTTCACGTTGTTTTTTTCAAAAATGATCGTCATATAATCGTATATGCGGCCCAGCGGGTCTTTAATTAACGCATTGGCGAGTTGTTTATAGCTGAACCAAATACGTTCAGATAACATCTGCGTCAGCCTGTTTATAATCGTCGGTTTTGTTTTGGCTATAAGCTCAAAATTCATCTTTAGCACTTCCATCAAAACCGTTCCGTCTTCCTGTGCGATGGCCGATGCTGAACGCGGTTTATTTTCCAGCAGCGCCATCTCGCCAAAAATATCGCCCTGCTTCAGTATAGCCAGAATAATTTCATTGCCATCCAGAATCTTTGTAATCCTTACGCTTCCTTTTTGAATTATATACAACGACTGTCCGGGTTCACCATCGGCAAAAACAAGTTTGTTTTTGTTGTAAACACGCAAAAAATCATCACTTCCCGTTTTAAAAGGCGCTTCGTTAAACGCTTTAAGCGTTTCCAGACAGCCAGCCGCCTGCCGGGCAAATTTACCGTCAGGGTAACATTCGACATACCTCTTGAACACGTAATACGCCTGCTGGTTCATTTTTGACTTCAGGTAGTATTCGCCCGTTTTGAAAAGTACGTCCGTATCCGTCTCGACCGCCGCGGAACTGGAAGTAATTCCGGTCAGCGCGTTGTTAAGGTAGCGTATACGCCGCGAAAACTGCTGTATTATTTTCATTGCGATAGTCGTGTTGTTTTGTATCAAGCCCTCAAACTGTGTATAATGTACGGCAAGCACCGCGACATCGGTTATGGCCTGCGCCGATTCAATCTGGCTCCGTTGCGCCATGGCTGGCACAATCCCAATAAAATCGCCCGGCCCGATTACCGAATCGGTATCGTTTTTGACCAGGCTTACTTGTTTGGTGATTTTAACGTGGCCTTCACGTATAATGAAGAATCTCTTCTCATCGTGCTTGCCTTCAATGAGGATATACATATCCTTCTTAAAATTTAAAATCGAAAATCCTGTAACATCCGACATTTTAACCTCGCCAGTTTTTTACTATACCGGTAAAAAAGAATGTTTTCAAGGGTCCGCGTTGCCTCGGCGGTGATTTTACATTTACCGGTCTATTATTGCCGAAAAAGCCGTCGTCTGCGAAACGCGGGGATTGGAGGGGCGCGAACACCTTCGCGGAGGGAATGGAGGGGTAACCCAAAGGGGTTGCCTGCCGGAAATGCGCCCGAATTACATGAAAAATTTTTATAAATGTAGAATTGCTGTTGTCTCAGCCCTGTTCCCGGTGTGAAGGCATGGTAAATTATGCGGAAGAAGCCTGGCCGGTAGACGCCAGGCATTAAAAAGCCTCCGGATGGTTTAAGTTGTTACGAATTGGCCGGTAATTTTTCAGTCAAAAAAGAGCCTTCACGGGCGGGGTGCGGTAAATTATAATTCCTCAAAGGATAATGACTTACGTTCACATGGCGCACCGCCCCCGCGCCCTCACCCTTGCCTAAAACCCGCTTGTAAAGTGTATAATGACATAAGATACAGGGCTACGGATTCTGCCTGTAAGCAAGCGGCGGTTTGCTGCGCTTCCCGCGTAAAAATACTTAAAAAATCGCCGCGATGCGGATTGTTTTGCAAACTGCTACCGAACCAAAGCCGCGCGTCATACCGGATAATACCGGGAGCCATCACTTTTTCGGTGAAAAAGTGATGGATACTTGCGGGCGCGGCAGGCTGCCGGGACGGGGATAGCTGTTTCAACGTAGGCGGGCAGGCATCCCGGCCATAATTTAACGGAGCGATTCTGGATGGCATTCGGAGATAAACTAAAGCGGTTTTTGGGCTTGAAGCCCGCGCCGGACGATGATTTTTTTGACGATCTGGCGGATATGCTTGTAGAAGGGGATTTTGGCGCGGCGCTCGCTTTTCAAATGGTAGATGAGCTGCGCCGGCGGTGCGGGAATAAAAACCCCGGCGATAGCGGGGAGGCGCGGCGTCTTTTGTCGGAAATGCTTTCCGAAACGCTGAAAAAGGCGCGTCCCGACGGTGATGTGAACACGAAAGCGGAAAAAGAGCTCCGCGTAATCCTGTTGTTGGGGGTGAACGGGGTTGGGAAAACAACAACGGCGGCAAAATTGGCGGCCTTGCTGCAAAAAAACGGTAAGACCATTCTCGCGGCTGCCGATACCTTCCGGGCGGCGGCCATAGATCAGCTAAAAATACACGGCGAGCGGCTCGGAATCCGGGTCGTAGCGCATAAACAGGGCGGGGACCCGGCAGCCGTTGTTTACGATGCTGTCGAAGCGGCGCTGGCAGGCGGCTATACAAACCTGATCGTCGATACGGCCGGCAGGATGCATACAAAAACCGCGCTTGTAGAAGAACTGAAAAAGATAGACCGCGTTGTTCAAGCGAAGCGTGGCGTACAGACGGGGTCCGCTTTGCCGCAAATAGAGAGATGCCTGGTGCTTGACGCGACAACGGGAGGCAACGCCCTTGTCCAGGCGGAAACATTTAACAACGCTGTTAAACTGGACGGGGTGATTCTGGCCAAAACAGATTCAAGCGCTAAAGGCGGCGTTGTGTTCCAGCTTGCGGACAAACTCCGGCTTCCCGTGCTGTATGTCTGCGACGGAGAAAAATATGAAAACATAAGGCCCTTCGATGCCGATGAGTATGTGAGGGAGTTTTTGGGATAGCGGTGTGACGGACTCCCACGGGGTCTTTTGGTCGTCAAAAAGTATATATGTTTGGTACAGCTTATTGGCGCGGCGGCGGCGGTATACGCCGCCGCCGGCGAAGCGGAGTGGTTCATATCGAATCCGGCCGGTATGGCGCTGGAACGCGCCATACCGTTGCGGGCTCTGCGGGAGAGGAACGCCCTCGCCGTTCACGAGCTGAATCCCGGCAATATGCCGCCGCAGATCCGCAAGTACTATACCGCGCCCTGGCGGATCAGCTGCAGCATACTGTACGAAAACGGCATAAGGGTAAAAACCCAATGGGTGTTCCGCGACCAGGCGCAAATGGCCTTGTTTGTGGCGGCCATAGACAACACCGGTTCAGGCTTTATCGAGTGGTACGACGATCAAGGTTTGCTCGTTGAGGAACAGCGCCTTGACAAGGACGGTTCAGGCTATTTTGTCTCGTATTCGTACACCGACCGCATACTGTTGAAAGCCGAAGCCCGCCTTGTCGAAGCGGTACCACAGGAGGATGCGGATGCCGGGGAGGGGACGATCGACGGCATGGACGAACCGGTGGCGGGTATCTCCGTTCCTGATGACGGTGATCCGGTCCCGGCGGACCAAAACGGTATAAGCGGGACGCCTTCCACAGACCTAGCCCTTCCCGGCGCGCCTGGAAAGCCCCCCGCGCTTCCCGAAGAAACGATCCCTTCAGCCGCGGAACTGGCGCGTAGCCCGGAGGGGCCGGCCTCCATACCTGATTTTTTTGTCGCGACAACGGGCAGGGAAGGCGGGCCCGCGTGGACGGATTTTTACCGCTATACCCGTTCAAAAAGCCTGCGTTCCATCGAACGTATCTTTCATGATCAGGACAGAATGCCCGAAATACTTCGTTTCCCGCGTTTTGTCGAAGGCGGTCCCAACGATATTTATTTTATAGACAAGCCCGCGACCTATATACCTCTGTTCTTATCCGATATAACGGCTTCCGCTCCGCCAAAAATCGAGTATACTTTTGACAATAAACGCCGCATCCTGACAGAAACACACCGGGGCGAAGACGACTCCGTTATCGGTGAAATAAAAAATACGTGGGAGAACGAGCGCCTCGCCTCGGTAAGCTGGACCTCGCCCGGCGATGTACGCGAGGTGCTGTACGGGTACGACAAGGCGGGCGAGCGTATAAGCGAAAAAAACTACAGCAACGGCGTACTGGAACGCAGCGTCGTCCTGGACGGGGACCATGAAGTGGAGACGCTGTTCAAGGACGGCAGGGAGGTACTGAGGGCGATCTGGGTTGACGGCCAAAAGGTATCTGAGGAACGTATCGGCAGGGGCCGTATAACGACACGCTGAACACCGCCAAAATTACACCGGAAGCTTTTTTGTTACCTGAACCGGTATACGCAGGCGCTCGATGGACAAGGCCTTTCCGCCGCCGTCTATGTCGATCAGTACGCCCTGCAATTCACAGCCTTCCCAAGCCTCTTTTGTCCAGTCGGGAATACCGGAGATGTATTCTTTGATACGGGATTCTGTTTCCGTACCGCTCACGGAAAAGAAACTTCCGCTACGGCCGGCGTCGGTGATGACGGCTGTTCCGCCGGGGAGCAGTTTTTCGTCGGCAGTTTGGACACGGGTGTGCGAGCCTATTGCGGCCGACACCCTGCCCGCCGCCGCCATAAACAAGATCTGTTTTTCCGCGCCCGTAACGGCATGAATATCAAGCACCACGACGGGGGTTTCGGCCCGTAGCTTTTCAAGCAGGCCGTCCAAAAAGGCAAGGGGATTTTCGGCATGTACCCGGCTAAAGCCAAACTGTCCCAGCAGCACCGCAACCGCTATCTTTTGGCTGCCTGCCCTGTAGTACCGGTAGCCCGGCCCGGGCGCACCGTGCGGGAGGTTGGCAGGACGCAGCACGAACAAGGTTTTGTCGAAATTTGCCGTTAAATCTTTTTTATAAAAACAGCAATCACCCGTTGTAAGCACATCCGCGCCAAGTTTATGCAGATACATCGCATGGCTATACCCCAGCCCGTTGCCGCCGGTCACACCATCACACCCGGCTATCACAAAATCAATTTCTTTCGTTTTTCGCAGATTGGCTACGGTCTTTTTAAAGCAGTATATCCCGGCCTTCCCGACGATTTCGGCAACATAGAGCAGCCTCACTTCTTGTACGGCCTGCCCGAATCCCACATCCCTATCCGCGTCTCACTGTTTACAGGCGGTATATCAATGATTGTCCCCACCTCAACAAGATCGGGATTGTCGGGGTCCGGCAACTTTTCTCTGTTCGCTTCGTAAATTACCGGCCATTTGTAATAATCATTGTAAAACCAGTGGGCAATATTCCAAAAGCAGTCGCCAAATTTATCCCAAGGCCGCACGGTGTACTTTGCCGGGTTTTTCGGCATGTCTTCCAGGTTAAAGTCTTCGGCCGGCGGCGCTGCTACACCGGCAAGAGCTTCCGCCACCAGCAAGGAATTTTCCAGCGCGGCGTCCCAATCTTCCCCGGTTTGCGCGGTAAGGGCCGCCTCAAAATAAGCCTCCGCCTTTTCGTACTCGGCGGGGTAGTACTTTGGCGCCTCCGCGGCTTTTGCCCAGGATATGCGGGAACGCGCGTCGGAAACAGCCTTTAGCGCCCGCTGACGCCTCAGTTGTTCCGCTATGTACTGATCCGACAATCCGGCGTTGCGTACCGCTTCGGCGGAATACTCCTCCGACTGCTCGTATTCGCCCGCCTCTATAGCCAGGTTTGCCAAATTCTTTAAGCGCAGACTTTCAAGAAAATACTTGTTGCGCCGCAGGTTGTAGCTTATAGGCTGCTCTTCCCCCGCGGACGAAACCCGCTCATCTTCGGAAGCCGCCTCTACAGGCGCTTCCCCGTCCACAGCGTCCTGCCTCTCAGTCAGCTGCCCATACGCTGTCCGTGTGCAAAGCAAAATAGCCATAAACAACACGTTAACAATTTTTTTCACTTGGGTTCCTCCTGCGCTTTGTACTTTAATATACGAGGCGGGCTCAACGAGATTCGGAAAGGGAAGCCTCCTCCCGCGCCCGGCACAGGGGCCCCGTAACGCGCCGGCACAGGGGCGTTTCCGCAAAATTACCCCGCCTCGCCTTTATGATAATATTTTCCAGGCGCAAAGTTAAGTGGGGGGAGAATTGATTTTGATGAGGCAACGCGCTTACTTGACAGCGGCGGAACGGGACAATAAACTTTAAGTATTCATACTGTTTTACTAGGATTTTGCCGCGCTTCGCGCGTGGACCGCAAACTCCTACCAGGCATAAGCGCAAGGACTAGGATGACACCTAGGATGAAAACCTACGCTTGCGGAAAACTGCCGGCTCACGTATGAAAATTGAGGTGCTAGATGTCAAATATTATCGTGGATAGCTTGACGGAACTGATCGGTAACACACCTTTGCTTAGGCCGCGGCGCTTTATCAAACTTGCCGGCCTTGACGGGGCGGATCTGCTGTTCAAACTGGAATACTTTAACCCGCTTTCCAGCGTCAAGGACAGAATCGCCAGAGCCATGATCGAGGACGCGGAGGCTAAGGGCGTACTTAAACCCGGCGTCGTGCTGATCGAACCCACTTCCGGAAATACCGGCATAGGCCTGGCTTTCGTCGCCGCCGCCAAAGCTTACCGCATCGTGCTTACCATGCCGGACACGATGAGCGTGGAGCGCCGCGCCCTGCTGCTTGCCCTCGGCGCGGAGCTGGTGCTGACCCCCGGAGCCTTGGGCATGAAGGGGGCCATAAATAAGGCGCTGGAGCTTTCCGCGCAGATTCCCGGCAGCGTGATCCTTCAGCAGTTCTCGAATCCCGCCAACCCGGCGGTACACCGCGCCACCACCGGCCCGGAAATATGGGAGGCGACCGGCGGAAAGGTTGACATCCTTGTTTCGGGCGTCGGCACGGGCGGTACCGTCACGGGCGCGGGCGAATTCCTGAAAGAACAGAAAAGCGGCCTCAGGGTGGTAGCGGTGGAGCCGGACGCTTCGCCCGTCCTGTCGGGCGGCAAGGCCGGCCCCCACCAGATTCAGGGTATAGGGGCGGGCTTCGTGCCGGACGTGCTGAACATGGACATTGTGGACGAGGTTTTCAGGGTACGCAACGAGGAGGCGCTGGAAACTTCCCGCGCCCTTGCGCGGGAAGAGGGCCTGCTTGTCGGCGTCAGTTCCGGGGCGGCGGCCTTCGCGGCGGCCCGTATAGCGCGGCGCGGTGAAAACAGGGGCAAAACGCTTGTGGCGATACTGCCCGATACAGGGGAACGCTACCTTTCCACCGTCCTGTGGAAAGAGCTGCCCCGGGAAAAGGGCGAGCTTTGGTACTGAAGGAGGCATGGCATGAGTACAATTATTGACAGACCGCGCTTTGACTGTGTTTTTGGCGGGGCACTGGCCCTTGCCAGGGCGATTCCACGGCTGATACCGGTTGCCCACGCATCGATGGGCTGCGCGTACAACTATTACATCGGCGGCAATACCGGCTCAGGCTACCTGGGCGGCGGATACTGCGGCGCTTGCGCTACGCCGTCCAGCAACGTGTCGGAAAAGGAGATAGTGTTCGGCGGTGAAACCCGGCTGGAAGAACAAATCGCCAAGACGATGGAGCTTATGGACGGCGATCTGTACCTGGTAATTTCCGGGTGTCAGGTGGAGATGATCGGGGACGACGTGCGGAGCGTGGCGGCCAGAATCGGCGCTCCTTACCCGTTGCTTGCCGTACCGACGCCCAGCTTCAAGGGAAACGCCAACTACGGCTACGATCTCGTGCTTGAGCTTCTGGTACGCGAGTACGCGGACAGGCAGCCGGTCAAAAAAAACAGGCGGGTAAACGTGTTCGGCCTCGCGCCGGGATGCGACGTGTTCTACCGGGGAAACCTTAAAGAGATAAAACGCCTGCTCTCCCTGATCGGCGTAGAAGCGAACACGCTGATCGGGGAGGGGGAGGGCCTTGCGGACATCAGGAGTCTGGGAAGCGCGGAGTTGAACATCATCCTGTCGGACTTTTACGCGCCGCTGGCGGAAAAAGCGCTGAAGGATGTACACGGGATACCGTCGATCAGGGTGCCTCTTCCCATCGGTTTCCTCCAGTCAAAAACCTTTCTGGAAGACGCCGGCCAGGCGCTCGGCGTCCCGCGGGCGGACATAGAAAAGGCCCTGTCGCGCGAGGAAGAGGTATACTTTGACTACATGGAGCGGATAAGCGATAGCTACGCCGATTTCGACTTCCAGCGTTACGCCGTAATCGCGGCGGACGCCAACTACGCCCCCGCGCTGTCACGCTTCGTGTCGGACGAACTGGGCTGGATACCGCACCTGACCCAGGTGACTGACACGCTCGGCAAAGAGGAGCAGGAAAGGCTGGAAAGGCGTTTTGACGGCTATGAATCGGGTCTAAGGCCCAAGGTTTTCTTCGATCCCAACGCCTCCGGCCTCCGTCGCAACCTTGTAAACAGTTGGGAGCGCAACCGGAATCACGTCTATTACGAGCCGCTGGGCCCCGTTGTGCTTTTCGGCAGCTCGTTTGAGCGGGATTTTGCGGAGGAACAGGGCTACCCGCTGTTAAACATTTCGTTTCCGGTCACCAACCGCGTCGTTTTTAACAGAGGCTACGCCGGAATCAACGGGGGGCTTACCCTCGCGGAGGATGCCTTCGCGCTGGTAGTCGGCGGGCGGTAAAAAATGAGGATAATTTTCACGCTAACCGGAGGGGGGCGCTGTTTCCAGGCCGCCTGCGGCATACAGCCACCCGCTCGCCGCGCCCCCCTACGCCCGCACACGGTTGCGGGCTACCCCCCAATCGGGGGACTGTCCGCCTTGTCGCCCCTTACCGGGCGGCCGGCGGGCGGCCAGAGGGCCGGCGCACTTGGAAGCGCCTTTACCCGCGGCGGGCCGCCGCAAAAACCAAATTACAGGAGTCAACTATGTCTTCAAACACACTGAAAATCGAACGGGCCGCGCCGCCCCGTGAAAACCGGCTTGAAGCGGGAACCGCGTTCTGCGGGACCTGCGAAGAACTCAGGTCAAGGATAGGCGTGAAGGGCAAGGCTTGCCTTAACCAGGCCGGTCGCAGTTTTTCACAGAGTTTCGGCTGTCAGTTTACGCTGAGCCTCGCCATCCTGAACACGCTGCAAAATACCGTTGTCGTGGTACACGGTCCGGTGGGCTGCGGCTTCTGGTCGGTGGGCGGACTGGGCGCGTCCCGCGGCCAAAAGCGGCTGCGCGATCCGGCGGCGCTCTCCCCGATCTGGGTTTCGTCCAACCTGGACGAACACGACGTGATAAACGGCGGCGAAAAAAAACTGCGGGAAGCGGTGATCTACGCGGACCGCGAATTCCACCCGGAAGCCATAGTCGTGGCCAGCTCCTGCGTTCCCGCCCTGATCGGGGACGATACGGACGCAATCCTGGAAAGCCTCCAGCAGGACGTATCGGCGGAACTGGTATCGGTAAACTGCGAAGGCTTCAAGACGCGCCTGATGGCCACCGCCTACGACGCCGTGTACAACGGCATCCTGAAAAACCTCAGCTCCCGCCGTATCGAGCGGGAAAGCTATGCCGCGGGCGACAAGCTGGACGATCTGCTGTGGGACTACAAAAAAACCCATACCGTGAACGTGTGCAACGTGGGTTCCATGGGGCGGGCCGACGAGCTTGAACTCCAGCGCCTGCTGAACGCGCTGGAGCTTAACGTCAACTTCCTGCCCTGCTATACCCGCCCCCGGGACTTCCGCCGCGTCCTGGACGCGGCGCTAAACGTAAGCATCTGCGCCACCCACGACGACTACTACCTTAGACACGTCAAGGAACATTTCGGCATCCCTTACATCATAGGGGCGATGCCGGTGGGCAGGAAGTACACCGCCCGCTGGCTGATGGACATCGCCCGATTCTTCAACATCGAGGACAAGGCGGCGGCTTTGATAGAAAAAGAGGACGCCGCGCTTAACGAGGCGCTGGAACCGTACCGCGCCGCCTTGAATGGCAAGCGCGCCTACATCTCCGGCGGCGAGATCCGTATCTTTGCAACGGGCGAGCTGCTACGGGATCTCGGCTTCGAGATAAGCGGGTACAAGGCGCACCATGTTGACGAATTTATGAAGCCGTTCATTGAGGAGGACGGCGAAGGCCCGGGCAACACCTTTATCAACGTGGCCTCCCAGCAGCCCTTTGAACAGGCAAACATTGTCAGGCGGCTGAAACCCGATGTGCTGGTGATCCACACAGGGAGCGGCAACATCACCGCCAAACATGGAATTCCCGTTTTCCCGCTCTTCCTCCCGGCCAACAATTATATGGGCTATTCCGGCGCGTTTGAGGTGGCGTACCGGCTTAAACGGGTAATCTCCAACGCTCAGTTCAACAGGAACATGAGCAGGTACCGCCCGCTGCCCTACCGCGCGGAATGGTACGGGAAGGACGTATGGAGCTACATCAAGCCCTCCGGCGGGTAGACACGCGCCGTCCGTGCTTGGCGGCACAGGGCGCGTTTACGTGGTGAGGAGCAAGGGCGGCGATCCCCCCCCCCCCCCTATTGATCCGTGGACGTGGACAAAGATACTTACCTTTTGACAGACGTTTACCGCCACTCTATCTTTGACTGTTGTACGTTTTTCACGGCAGCGTATTTATACCGGAAACGGTCGCGCCATTTTAACCACGTGATTTTATCCACTTTGGGGCCCATATACACTTCAACGTATTCTTCTTCGGGGCCGTCATCCTCTTCATCGGGCTCTTGAAACAGGATCGCTTCCGTTTCGATATACACCCCGTCCTCCTCTGTCTGTTTGATATATTTCCTGAAGGCGGCCTCCTTCCATGAAGTGATACAGACAAGGCGGTATTCGTTTTCATGCCGGTACTCCTCGCCCTTTATCAGGGCGGCAACCGGAACAAAGAGCCGCGCCAGTAATTCAACAAGGGTTTCGTCTTTAAAATCGGCCCTCTTAAACTCTTCAAGACATCCCGCGATTTCGCCTACGCTGTCCCGGTTGTACCGGATCTTGAACAGGCCAAGCAGTTCCAGGGGAATAGGCTGGCCCGCCTCTTCCTCGTCATCGGGTTTCGCGGTCCCGGCGTTTATCATGAGGCTGATGGGCTCCGGAGTTCCCCTGCCTTTATCGACAAGGGGAGCCGGAACGCCGACGGAGACTCCGCGCCCGTTATCGGCGTAAGAGCTGTCCCACATCACCAGCTTGTCCTCGTTGCCGGTAAAAGACCGGATAAATATAATGTCCCTGTTACCGGTCTCCTTTTCCTGTATTTTTTCAAGATACGCTTTTAACTCTTTCGTATTCGCGCTTTCTTTAAGACAGGTAAAAAAAGTCGTACCCTCGTTGGGATCGTTCAGGTACGATACCGGGGAAAGGCGCAGGCACCGGTTTTCAAACATCGCCCGCAACGCCGGCATGGTGGTATACTGATACAGTATCACTGGCCTGCCGTCTTCGTCGCTATCCGCGTCGTAACATCCCTTCCATAACCTAAAAACCGCGTTCACCAGCTTTTTATACTTTTTTCCGATAAACCCCTCTTTTATAAACGAAGCGATTATCCACGGGAAAAAATGGGGAACTTTTTTTAACGCTTCTTCCGGATAATCCCATATAAAGTCCAGGTTTTCGCTGTTTTTAATGATAACACCGACAACCCATTGAGTTTTGGCAATGACATCGCGGGCATCGCTCTGCTGTATATATTCAAAACATTTAATTTCGTCCTGAAAAGCCTTGTCATATTTTTCTTCTCTACAAAACAACAAACTCCGATTATAATAAGCCGCCGCGTCATCCGGCTTTAATCCTATGGCCCGGCTTAAATCATCAACGGCTTTGCCGTGTTTCCCCATGCGGCCATACGCTGTGCCGCGATTATAATAAGCCTCCGCGTCATCCGGCTGTAACTCAATGGCCCGGCTGTAGTCCTCAACGGCCTTGCCGTGTTTCCCCATGCGGCCATACGCGATGCCGCGATTATGATAAGCCAGCGCGTCATCCGGATTTAACTCAATGGCCCGGCTGTAATCCTCAAGGGCCTCGCCGTGTTCTTTTTTCTTGTTATAAATGTTTCCCCGCCGTACCAGCGCTTCGGGCATTTCAGGCTTTAATTTCAATATCTGGTCGACATATTCCCGGCTTTCATCGTGTTTGTTTAATTTCTGCAAAGCCTGCGCTTTCTTTAGCAGGGCCCTTATCTTTTGGTCCCCGTCCGCGTTTTGCCCGGCAAGGGTGGAATCGGCTTCGCGGATAATTTCTTCCAACTCCCCGTCGGTAATATCCATGACTCGGATAAGGTTATCGAGGTCTTCGTTGTATCGGGACATTGATTCCTCCATATAAGCGGGTAATTATAACCGGATAATTTAACGGCGCCCCGCAAGGGTCTGCGCTATATGCACGTTTCGTTCTGAGACTATACTTTTTTCAAGGCATACTGACAAGACGAGCGTCCCAAAGGGCCGCGAGTAGGGAATTATCCCGTTTGTCCCTTGATGATTCGCTGCGGTTTCGTGCCCCGCTTTTAAAGCAAAACCCGCCTTAAAGGACAAATGTTATGTATGCGGCAGTTACGTTTGTTAAAGCGGGGGTGCGGTGCGAAATCCGCACCCGCGTCAACAAGCGCGAAGCCCTGTTCCGCCGGCGCAAGGCTTTGAAGATGTTTGACAGGGTTTTTGGCGAGACAAAGCTGCGTTTTGTTTTCGAGATTCGTCTTTACAGCCTTGCGGATGACAGGCTTACATTTTTGATCAAACCGGCAGACGGCATGGGGCTTCCGGCCATAATGAAGTGGCAGAAGCCGAGTGTTCGCCCAAGGGGACAACCATGCGGACGGCAGGATCGGGCATATCCGGGGTGCCAGGTACTGGTCACGGATAGGGGGGGGGGGGGGCCGCCGGGGGAGGCGGGGGAAACGGGGAGCCGGGGCTGAGGGGACATCGGGGACTGGGGTCAGGCCCCTTTATAAAGGAGCAGGGACGCCCGCCCGCGCTCCTCCTCCTATCCCCGCCGCCCCCGCCCCCGGATAGCGGCCCGTACCGGCCCCGCGTTCCGCGTCATCCGCCATTTTCACCCCGTGCCGTCCTGAAACAGCCGGAAACCCCGAATTTCCGGCCAATTTAGCCAAGGAGCGGGAAGCTTTATGCCGTAAACCGGTTTACACGCCGCCGTCGCCTTGCACTACCCCCGTGATTTGGCTTATAGTTTTCATGGCGAAGGCTCTGCCGGTTGATGGTTTTTAACCTGCAATCTTAAATCAGGTTTCCCTCGTCTTTCCCATTCTTTCAGGGAGTTTTGGAACAGCCTCATCTACGGATAGCTCCCTGTTTATGGTATTCTGTCTTCACGCGAGGAACAATTTGCGGATTTCTTGTCAAAAAACGATAGCATTTTTGATCGCTCTCTTTTTGATTTTTCCTTTGCGGGCAGGCGCGGAAGAACGCGATTCCACCGAAATATCCGTTTCGAAACTGTTTCACGGCATTGGGAAAAACTTCGTCAACAGCCTGTTGTTTAACGACGGCTTGAATTTTATCACATCGGCAATGGGGACTTATGTGATTGTGGACAGCGGTTTCGACTGGCAATACAACCGCTTTGTATACAACCGCAAGGCACTGGCATACAGCGGCTACCCCGCGCTATTCATTGGGTACGTAATGCCCTTCGCACTGCCGGTGGGTTTTTATGTTTTTGGGCGCGGTAAGATGGATCGAAAATTACAGACCGCGGGTCTGGCGCTGGGTCAATCGCTGATCCTTTCAATCGGGTACAGTTCGGTGCTAAAAGGTATCACCGGCAGAGCATCGCCCGGAGTTGCCGATATACTTGATCACAACAGAAGTTATGACACGGAAGATTACAGCCGCGAGTTTGAATGGGGATTCGGGAAAAAAGGTTTTATAGCGGGCTGGCCGTCCGGTCATACAATGAATGCGTTTGCCGCTGCCGCCGCGCTGTCCGAAATTTATTACGACAGTATGCTTGTAAAAGCGCTTTCGTACAGTTACGCGGTGTTTATCGGGCTGGGTGTTTCCTGGTGCGTACACTGGCCCTCAGAGGTTTTCGCGGGCGCGCTGATCGGGTACGCGATCGGCAAGACGGTGGGCCGCAGTTTCAACAAACTATTAAACGGTGAACGGGATGGCGGTGTCGCGCTGTACGTTACGCCCGCCATGATAGGTCTCAGAATCAGTATGTAAGCGGCGGCCACAGATACCCCCCCCCCCCCCATAGCGGCGCTTTGTCGCGCAATGAACCGCCCCGCCCCGCCCCGCAACAGGCCGCTGGTTGACAGGTTTGCGCCTGACAAGGCGAAAGATTCTATCTACTCCATCAGCGGGTTGTAGGAGGGTAGCTCAAAATCATCCAAAGACGGCAGCGTAAGGTCAAGCTGCGGACTCTCAGCCGCACCGTCCGAGTCGCCCTCCGCCGCTGCGGGAAGCGGTGGCTGCGCGTCCGTCTTTCCGCCGCCGCCATACCTGTTGGCGGGCGCGGTTTCGGGTAGCAGGCCAAGGTCAAGGACGGGCATCTTCAGTTCCGTCAGCACACCGCGGTCGTCGAATGCGGCGATGCCGGTGCGCAGGGTTTCGATTGCCAGGTGCGATCTGTATTCACCGCCGCCGCCGTGATGCGTGCAGTACTCGGTAGGGCGGAATTTATCTAAAAAGGTAAGCACGACATCGCCCTCGTTACAGTCTGGCGTCAAAAGCTGCCCCGATTTTGCACAAACCCTGATGTCAACAAGTCCCGTTTCCGGCCTTTTGAAGTCCCTGGCAGGTAGGCCCCGGTGGATTTCACGCATAAAGTCCCCCCAGATGGGCCCCGCCAGTGTCGCCCCGGTCAGCGTAAGGCCAAGTGAGTTTCCCGGTTTGTCGAAACCAAACCATATCGCCGTCGTATAGTACGGGGTAAAACCCACTGTCCAGGCGTCCGACCAGTTCTGAGTCGTACCGGTCTTGCCGGCTGCCGCTATGCGGTAACGTTGCCCCTTGTCGTCCACAAATACAAACTTCGCACCCTGCCCGCCCAGTGTCCCCATCTCGACCGTTTTTTTCAGCAGCCCCGTCATAACGTAAGCGTTTTGCCGGCTAATAAGCTGGATCGCACCGCCTTTTTGCCGCTGTTTAAGCCGGATTTCCCGCTCATTGTCCAAGATAACGGTGCCGTTCCGGTTCTCTATATAGCGTATGGCCATCGGGGTAACTTCCCGGCCCTCGTTGGCGAATACGGCAAAGGCCCGCGCCATCTGTACCGGGGCGATGGAGATGATGCCAAGTCCAATCGGGTAAACGTGGGGAAATGTGCGGCGTTTAACATTGGGATCGCTTATGCCTAGCAGTAGCGCCGCGCGGTCTATCGCGGTGTCGAAGCCTATCGCATCCAGAATTTTAAGCGAAGGTACGTTCATGGACTGGGCAAGCGCGTCGTACAGGAGAACGGTTCCCTTCCATTCGCCCCTGAAATTAAGCGGGATGTACGGCGTCCCATCCTCGTTGTGAAAAATCACCGGCGCATCGTAAATGAGCGAGGAGGGCGTGAAATCGCCGCTGTCTATCGCCGCCGAATAGTAAAGTGGCTTAAAACTGGACCCGGGCATGATATGACCCTGCGTGGCCCGGATAAGTTGGTTGTTTTCGTCGTACTTTGAACCGCCTATGATGGCCTTTATGTACCCGGTTTCGTTTTCGATGACTATCAGCGCCCCTTCCACAACGTTCTCTTCGGTATTCGCCTTTAGTTCAAGAAAACCGGCGTTGGAAATGCCTTTCATGTCCTGAAGCCCGAAGGCAAGGGCCGCCAAATCAATGACGGGGTTTACCACCTTGGTATAGCGGTTTACCGCGCGCGTTTTGTTCTGCTCCAGAGAGGTGCCGCGCAGTATGTTTACGTCGAAAGCAAGCGACAATAGGTTGATTACCGGGATATATGTCTGCTCGGCGCGGATAAGGCGGTTTCCGGACGAAACACGGTACTCCCTGTTGGCCCGCGCTAAGCCTTCCTCCATGTACCGTTGGGCGGTGTTTTGAAAATTGAGGTCCAGCGTGGTGTAAACCGTGTACCCGTCCCGGTAGTAGTCCATGGTTTTGTACATCATGCCGTCAAGCTCGCGGCGCACGTACTCGCTGAACCAAGGCGCCTTGTCGTCGCGGTTAAAGTAGGCGGCCCGCGATACCCGCGTGTAGTCGTAGTTCCCCCAGTATTCGTTGAACGATGTCTCGGTGTCGGCCTTCGTCGCGTAGCCAAGCTCAACCATGCGGTTAAGTACGTCCAGTTGCCTGTCCATCGCACGGTTCGGGTTGTCCAACGGGTTGTACTTTGCCGGGCTGGAAAGCTGAATAACCAGTATCGCCGACTCGGCAAGGCTTAGGTCCTTGGAACTGTGCCCGAAAAAATATTTGCTGGCCGCCTCCACGCCGTAGACGCCAGGCCCCATGTACATGTAGTTTAGGTAGAATTCAAGGATTTCGTTTTTTGTGTAGCGCCGTTCCATCTGTAGCGCCCACCAGAGCTCGCGTATCTTGCGCGAAATCGTGCGCTCCGATCTGTCGGTGTACAGGGTGCCCGCCACTTGCTGGGTTATCGTGGACCCTCCGCCCAAAGAACCGGCGTTGAACAGTTTTTCCCGTATTTGGCCATAAAAGGCACGGGCAATCGCCCTTATGGTAAAGCCCCTGTGTCTGTAAAAATCCGGGTCCTCCCGGGCAAGCACGGCGTATATAAGATGCCGGGGTAGATCGGCAAGTGATACAAGCTCGCGCTTCTCGTCTGCGGAAAATTCGGTTATCAGTTCGCCGTTTATGTCAAGGATTTTTGTGGGTAGGGCCGGGGCAAATTCCTGGAAATTCTCCTGATTTGTGATGTTTACCGTTTCGGCCAGCGCCAAGCCAAGTGCCATGCCGGTTCCCGCTGTAAAAATAACGGTAAGGGTGCCCATGAACAGTATAAATTTGTATGTTCCGGTCTTTCCCATACAATTCAGGATAGAAAAATCGTATCCCCCCTGTCAACCCGCCCCGCCCCCGCCAGCCCCACCAGTGGGTCTCACATCCGCTACGCGGTAGCATCCCGCGGGCGGGCTTCGGGTTCTGCCCTCGGGTCCGCAAAAGGCGATAGGCATACGCGCCCGCCAGCGGGGGGTGGTTTGATGTTTCAGGGAACAGACTCAGGTGATTTGGGCGCATTTCCGGCCCTGCCGGAAACCGGGCTTTGCGGGGTTCCGCGAGGCAACCCCTTGGGTTGCCCCTACATTCGCTACGCGAACGCTTCGCGCCCCTCCAATCCCTTGCGCATTCCCCCGCCAGCGGGCCCCACATCCGC
>JAITKQ010000045.1 GCA_031278295.1 Spirochaetaceae bacterium
TTGGCGCAATCGGTGCTACTTTAACGTGAATGTCAACTTTGTTGACACATTTGCGCAATGAAATGAGCTCTCTCCTTAGGGAAACGCGATTAGCGTCAAGTTAATCAGCGTTTCCCTAAAGAATCTTGGGCGGGTACGCACGCCCCGCAGCAAACAATAATTGAATTGAGCCGCAAAACATCCGATAAATGGGGTGTAGCCCGAAATAAGCGCAGGAATGAAATGCCCCACATTTTGTTCCAACCGTTTACGCGCGGGTCCTTGAAAGAAAAGGTACTATATGAAATTTAGATGTTTATTCGTTGCGGCCGCCGTAACAAGCCTTTTTTTCGTTAAAGCAGGGCAAGGTTTTGCACAGACGCCGGTGCGGGATATCGCGGACGATCTTAATGAATTTGCCGATGACATGGCGGGCGCTCTCCCATTTATCGCGTCCATAGGGCTTGGCTGGTCGGACTCCTATATCGGCCATCTTGTAGACATAACCCCACACTGGGGAATGGGAATCACCACCGGCGCTACTACCTTAAAACTGGGCAAGTTGAATGTTTTGCTCGATCATTTCGGCTACCAGGCCGACGACGGGTTCATGGAAAAGCAGTTGCTGCCCGCCTACACGGTCAAGGTCCGTATAGGCGGATTCAGGACGCTGCCGTTTGACATAGGGGTTAAATGGGGATGGCTGCCTTACCTGCCTAGAATGTTATACCTCGTTATTGGCGTCCATTCGCGTCAATTCGCTGGTTTTTGTCGTTTTTCAGCGGCTTCCGCGCTGGCGTATCACCTCGTACAGGACTATACCCGCCGCTACGGAAACGTTTAGGCTGTCGATCCGGCCAAGTGACGGTATGGCGATCAGGGCATCGCATCTTTCACGGAGGAGGCGGCTCAAACCGGCGCCTTCTCCGCCCAGAATCATGCAGAGACGGCCCGGAAAACTTGTCCTGTAGATGGGTCCGCCCCCCATATCCGCGCCGTAAACCCAGAAAGAGGCTTCTTTTAACTGTTCTATAGCGCGGGGCAGGTTTGCGACTTCGGTGGACGGCACCCAGGCGGAAGCCCCGGCTGAAGTCTTTGCGATTGTATCGGCGTGCCTAGCGTTACGTTTGTTGCGGGTGATTACAATATCGGCGCTAAACTGATCGCACGAACGCAGAATCGCGCCAAAATTGTGCGGATCGGTTACTTCGTCCAGCATCACGGCAAGGACGTTTTTTTTATCGTTAACGGATTCCAGGAAGGTATCGAGCGTGAGCACACCCGCCTGTCCGCCCTCGCCAACTTCCAGCGCAAGTCCCCGGTGACCGGGCGAAACACGGTCCAGTTCGCTAGTGCCGGTACGCAGGACACGCACTCCCCGCGCCGAGGCAAGGGCCGCGATTTCACGCGCCCTCGGACCAGGCTTTGCGGCAAACAGTACACAGTCTGCCGGAGAAGCCTTGATCCGTTCTTCAATCGCGTGAAAACCGGTTAGGTACGCCATGCGGCCTTAAAGTCTACCAACTGTCTATAGGATCGTCAGGGTCACGCAGGTTTTCGGTAAACAGATCGGTAACGGCGCGTAGATCGTCAAGGTAAACATAGTAAGTGCCGTAGGTATCCGGAAGATCGCAGTCGATTCTAAAACCCAATATTTTTATGCCGGAAACGTTGCTGTAGTGGTAATTTTGCTGGACGATTCCGGACATGCCCAACTCCTGCTGGGGCGGTATAACGGCGGTCAAATTCTTCCAGCCCTGAAAGTTCAGGCGGCCCATCTGAATTTCAAAATTACGCCCGTAAAAATCCTGTACCAGCAGTACAAGGTTGTGGTTATAGTTACGTCCGGCAACCTGTACCGATACCGTCTTGACTATGCCTTCTACCGGTATCGGACGGGCAGCGGTGATGTACACGCTGGTAAGGCCGCGCCGCAGAAAATCAACCTTCACGCCCAAAACCTTGCTGTCGGGTATATCAAGCCCCGCTTCCCCTTCGATCGGAGTCTTGTCCTTTGAGCCGCCGTCAAACAGCCTGCTCAGTGTAAAGCCGCTGTCGGATGATATGTTCGTGCGCCAGAAACCTTCCGTTTCAAACTTGTCTATCGAAATTTCCGAAAGCTCGGTTTGCGGCACAGTGTCGTTAATATCGGTTGCTCCCGGGGTGCCTACCTCAGCAGCAGCAGCAGGCTGCTGCTGCTGTTGCTGTTGATCCTGCTGAGCGAACAGGGCTCCGGCACAAATAATAACAACCAAACCGCTTAATATAGTACGTTTCATATTGGTAAGCCTCCTTCTTAGTTAGCACCGGCGCCAGCGCCAGCGCCGGCACCGGCATCGGTGCCGGTGCCGGCGTCCGCCCACAGTTTTTCCGTGTTTTTGGGATAGGCAAGTTCATCGCCGTCGTAAACACTCTCGTAAATATCGGCCAGCACTTTTAGTTGGGCAATGTAAACATAAAATGGAATTATTTCGGTTATCTTGCCGTTTATATCCCGTTTTAGATCTATATATGACCGCTCTCCGGGGCTGGTCCACAGCCGGAATTTGACAAATTTCGTGTCATCGGTCGAACGCGGCAGCACGGTTGAAATCATCGGTATCCCCGACGGGACATCGGAGCGCAGATTCCGCCAGCCGGTGTATTTCAGGTTTCCAAGCGGCACAGAATGTATTATACCCCTGTTATCACGAATATAAGCTTCCATGTTGTAGTTTAAGTTCGAGCCCCAGACCCATACGTCTATGACCCGTGTGCGCCCCTGCAAGGGTATCTCCGCGGGCTGGCCGTCTCCGTCCGCCAGTGTCGGGTAAATGTCTATCCAGTTGTAGCCGTTCCTGTCAAACGATCCCTGAATACCGATACTTTTTATACCTTCCTTTTGTCTTGTCAGCGCCTGCGGCCCGGTAGATACGGGGCTGATGATCGGGAAGGTCTGGGTATCGGTTTTTGTGGAAAACTTACTGCCGGAAACTTTCCAGGTGTATTTGTACTCCTCGCCGTCCACCGTGTAGGGCGTACCATCGAAATTATCGAGAATTATCGATTCTAACGCGACGGTATTGCTGTCACTAAAGGCCGGAACTGCCGACAAACTTACAAAAAGAACAAGGCAAAATAATTTTGAACTGCCTGTTTTCATACGGTTTCTCCTATAACTATGCTCACTCGTGAATTTAGGTTTGTTTCAGTATATTGTTTTGTAAAATTTTTGTCAAACCTTTAATTAAGGACCGTCAGTGCGCACAGCCGGCCCCGTTCACTTATGCGTATCAGGGGTTTAGCAAGGAACCCCACTCATTTATCGGTTTTTCCTGCCGTCAAGTTAAGCTGTTTGCGGCCTGATGGCGCCGGCCCTGTTCCGGGCCAAATGTTTTCTTCTTTCCGCCGCCGGAAACGGGCGCAAACAGTATGCCCACAAGGAAAATCCCCTGGATAAAGCGCTGTAGGCCGGGTGAAAAATTGGCCGTATTCAGGAACATCGACATAAACGACATCATTAACGCGCCGAGTCATACCCCCGGCACCTTGGATTTTCCACCCTAAGCCGCCGTCCCGCCCACGAAGCTTGCCGCTATGGACGGCAGAAAATAGGCCGCGCCCGGCCAGATAAACCGCGCCCGCCGTCCGGCGGCGGGCTTGTCCGTTCCACCTGACGAAACCCGCCTACCGTCCGCAAACAAGGCCCCTTTTTGACGAATAATGAAGGGCTATCCCGTTAACCAAGCGGCCCCGCGGCGCGGCCTTGTCCATCCGGCATGCCGTTTGCGGACGGTTTGCAGACGGCTTACGAGCCGTAGGCGACGGCGTACAGGTTGTCAAGGATGTTTTTAATTTTTTTGCCGTACTCCCTGTCGGATGCCCAGGAACCGGCAAGCCCGTAAATTGTCGGGGCGGAACCGTAGCGCACCCAGCGGTAACGCGGGTCAACAAGGGCCTGTTTCGGCGGTTCTTCGGTGGCGTAAGCCTTGAGATGCTGAATTTGCGCACGCACCCCTATCTGCGGCGACGGAAAACTCTCGCCTTCATAGCCCGGCCCCAGGGCGCCAAGCCCGCAAAAGTTGTTCATGTCCGGCTTGACCAGGCCGCCGAATGACAGGAAACCGGTTTCAAGGCACATCTGCGAAAACGCTATGTCGTGATTCACTCCTTCGACGGCCGCCTCCTCCACATACATCTTCGCAAAATCGTACGCAAATGGTCCGTCAATTTCCGGATTTACTGTCAGCAAAAACTCGGCAAGTTTTTGACTGTCAACCGATCCGCGCCCAAGTATTAACTCCGGAGGCGCGGGTATCTCACGCCACGGTTTTTGCGGCGCGCCTGAGTTTTCGAAGGATTCGGACGCAGGCGCTTTTACCGGCGCGGCTTCAGGGATCGCCGCCTCCCTAACGCGGGGCGCGGAACCGCATGAAACAAAAATAAACGAAAAAATAAAAAACCCTATAAATGTTAATTTTAAAGTTTGCATAGTTTAATATCGGCATAGATTTTGCCGGGTTAAAAGACAAATCACCGGAGTGCCGCGCCGCTTTTTCATGGCTTTAACGCAGCTTGTTCAGGTAGTTGTTCAGCGCGTTTTCGGCGCTTAGCTCCTTGTTCAGTATGCGGTAAACGAGGGAGCACACCGGCATCTTGAGTTTGTGTTTTTCCTGCAAGCAGTTAGCGTACTTGCAGGCGGCTATGCCTTCCGGCAAATAGCCCAGTCCATCTATTCCGGCGATTAAGCCGTCAATGTTTTCGTACGGGTCAAGTATCCGCTTTTCGATTATTTCCCGTCCAAAACGGCGGTTACGGCCATAAATTGAACGGCAGGTAACGTCGAGGTCCCCTACGCCGGCTATAGACGTAAAGGTTTCGGCGTGCGTCGCCCCCATTGCCAGCCCAAGCGTCTGTATCTCGTTTAGCCCGGCGGCAAGCAGCAGGGAACCGGTATTATCGCCGAAAACATCACGTACCCCGCCGGAATCAGTGCCGCCTTTCTCTGTTTTGAGCGCGTCAAGCACGCCGAAGGCTATGGCGATTACATTCTTGACGGCCGCCGCCACCTGAACGCCCCTGACATCCAGCGAAGAAAAAACCAGCAGGCTTTTGCCCTTCAGCAAGTAACGGAAGCGTATCGATTCGCGGGCGCTGCGGCTGGCCGCGATTAGACCGGTTATCTTGCCCTGAGCCACTTCTTCCGCGTGCGACGGACCGGAAACGTAAACGAGCCGTCCCTTGTAAAAGCCCGGCAGGTAATCTTCCAGCGTATCGATAATGAGGCGCGGCCCGAAAGGGGATGGCAGAAAGCCTTTTGTTATGACGGCGATTGAGGTCTGACCCTCCCGTACGGACGGTGCGTTCAAGAGCCGCTTTACCTGCCCCAGCAGGTAAAGCGAAGGCACCGCAAGGATCATGAATTCTTTGCCGTCCGCCGCTTCCTCTATGTCGCCCGTAGCGGACAAGCTTTCCGGCAGCTTGACATCGCCAAGGTAGCGTGAATTGGTACGGGCCGAATTGATCTCGGTAGCCTGATCTACCCTCCGGCACCAGATGACGGTAGGGTAGCCTTTTTCTGATATCGATTTTGCCAGGGCCGTTCCCCAGGCGCCGGCCCCTATCACCGCGACTTTAGCCGTTCCCATGCAAGCCGCCCTCTACCGCCAGAATCCGATCCTCAATCACGCCTATCCCACGTGTCCAAAAACCGGGGTCTGAGATGTCAAAGCCCGCCTTCAGCGCCAAATCCTCGGCGGAACAGCGCCCGGTCGCCGCAAGCAGCCCGCGGTACGCGCCGGCAAAGCCGCCATCCTCCCTACCGCGGGCATAGAGCGACAACGCGAAAAGCTGCCCAAAGGCATAGGGGTAATTGTAAAACGGGAGCGCCGGGCTGTAGTAGTGTGCCTTCACGGCCCACATATACGGATGAAGCTTTTCCCGGTCAAGCGCGTCCCCGTAAGTCTTTTCTTGCGCGTCAAGCATCATCCCGCAAAGTTCCGCGGCGGGAAGTTCCCTGCTTTCCCGCCTGGAAAACAGCTCTTTCTCAAAATAGTACCGCGACAGGATGTCTACCAGCGTCTGGCAGGAGTCTTTCACGCTGCCTTCGATAAGGGCAAGTCTTTCTGAGGGCGGAGCGTCCTTTAGCGCCGCTTCAAAGACCAGTGTTTCGGCAAAGATGCTCGCGGTCTCGGCCAGCGTCATCGGGTAGCGTGAAAGGGCGCGGGGCAGGTTCTTGATCAGTTCGTGATGCCAGGCGTGTCCGGTCTCGTGGGCCAGTGTCAGCGCCGAATCGAATGATCCGTCAAAGTTACAGAGGATTCGCGCCTCTTTTGCGAGCGGGAAGTCCGTGCAGTAGGCGCCGCCTACCTTGCCATCCCGCATCTCCGCGTCCACCCAGCCGGAAGCGTAGGCCTTGCGCGCAAACGCCGCCATCGCGGGATCGAAGCGTCCGAAACAGTCCGCGACAAGGGCGCAGGCCTCGTCCCATGACAGCCGTTTTGTGAAGGCGGACCGCCTTGCGGCCTCTACCCCCTCTTCCTCATAGCCAAGCGGCGCAAACAGGTCAAAAAAAGCACACTTTTCGATGCCAAGCAGCCGGGCCTTGGCCTTCAGGTAGCGGCGGAACAGGGGCAGGGAGTTTTCTATCGCCGAAATGAGGGCAGCGAGCGTTTTTTCGTTTATGCGTGACTGAAAAGCGGACTTTCCTAGCGGATTTTTCCAGCCGCGCCGTCTGTCAACGGTGATGGCAAAGCCTTTTACGCCGTTAAGTGCCGCCGCCATAGGTATCTCAACCGCCTTCCACGCTTCGAGTTCCGCCTCGTAAGCCCGGCGGCGCAGTTCCCTGTCGCTGCTGTTCGCCAGGGAGCGCAGTTCGGTAACCGTTTTCCGTTCGCCGCTTCCCGCGTCCCAGAGCGTGGAGGCCGTCGACGCAAGCGTCCCGTGAAGCCGCGCCCAGGCATCCCCCCCTGAGCGGCACAGATCGTTGGCAAGGTCTTCCAACTCGCTGTCCATCTGGAAGGCGGCCCTCGTTATAGCTTCCGAAAGGAAAAAAGAGTAAGGTTCAATACGGCTGTCGGCGTCCGTGAGTGACATGACCTGCTCTTTTTTCGATTCAAGTGTGCGGCGAAACAGAACAGCAGCCTTGCCTAGGGGCAGTTTCAACGTCTCAATGCGGTTTATTTCGGCCCGTGCGCGTTCATCCCGGGTATCCGCCGTGTAGATCGCTTCAGCGTAAGCGCCTAGGTTTTCGGCGTACTCCCCCGCCTCCTCCCACGCCTTAATCAAGCTTAGCAGCGTATCGGCCGTAAAGTTCCCCGTCAGTTCGCCGATCCGCGCCTGCAAATCTTCTATCCGTTCTTCCAAAAGACGGCAGTCCCGGCCGTATTCCTTACTGTCAAACGAATCGTAGATGGAACTCAAATTCCACCTTGGAGCATTGGAATCCATGCTACAATTATACCCGCCTGACGGTTTCAGGCAAGGCGGGTGGGCGGGCGCTTATTTTTTATAGCGGCAGCCGGTACTGCCCGTAGGGGGACGATTTATACCCGGGTTATACCATCTGTAAGGCGGCGTAGTGGGTAGTGTCAGGGGCTGCCGGGGGACGCGGGAATAGGAGTGGGATCGCGGGCGGGCGTCCTCTCCGCTTCATACCGGGGGCTGACCCCGCCCGCCGCCCTCCCCGCCGGCCCGCTGCCTACGGGGTCAGGCCCCTCCTCGCCGGCCCGCTGCCTACGGGGTCAGCCCCCTCCTCAGCCTCCCCAGTCCGGGTGCTGACCCTAGACGCAGCTTCCTCCAAAAAGGGTCAGCCCCCTCCCCTAGCCTCCCCTGTCCGGGGGCTGACCCCAGCCGCAGCTTCCTCCGAAAAGGGTCAGCCCCCGCCTCAGCCTCCCCGGTCCGGGGGCTGACCCTAAACGCGGTTTCCCCCGAAAAGGGGCTGACCCTAACCTCAGCCTTCCCGGTCCGGGGGTTGACCCCAGCCGTAGCTTGCTCCGAAAGGGGTCAGCCCCTCCTCACCGGCCCGCCCCTCAGCCCGCTGCCTGTGGGGTCAGCCCCCTCCTCAGCCTTCCCGGTCCGGGGGCTGACCCTAAACGCGGTTTCCCCCGAAAGGGGGCTGACCCTAACCTCAGTCCCCCCCGAAAGGGGGCTGACCCCAGCCGTAGCCTCCCCCGAAAGGGGCCTGCCCTCCGCCCTCAGCCCCCCGTCCGGGGGCTATCCCCAGCCGGAGCTTCCTCCGGCTGGGGTCAGTCAGCGTTTT
>JAITKQ010000137.1 GCA_031278295.1 Spirochaetaceae bacterium
AGACTTGTTCAAGAACCCGTGGGCTTTTGCCCACATTCAAATAGGTTCTTGAACAAGTCCAATGAGCTCTCTCCTTGGGGCAACGATGATTGGCCTCAAGTTAATCAGCGTTGCCCTAACAAAAAATGGTAGTAGCCCCCTGCCGCTTTCCGTACCCCCCCCCCCCCCCGGTTTTGGGATTTTACGCGCGAAGCGGAACAAACTCCTAGACAAACGGGCTAGGGGCGTATACCCTCAAAATAGCATGAAACTGGCAACCTTGCTGATACATAACGGGCACGATACGGACAGCGCGACCGGGGCGCTGGGAATCCCTGTCTACCAGAGCTCCACATTTGATCGCGGCCCCGATTTTAGGCCGGACGCGCCTCCGCCGCCCGAAGGACGGCTTGACTACGACTATGCCCGTTCCGGCAACCCCACCCGGAAGGCGCTGGAAGACGCCGCCGCATTGCTGGAAGGTGGCTCCGACGGCTATGCGTTTTCCAGCGGTGTCTCGGCGATAGCTTCCGTACTCGGCATACTTTCCTCAGGCGACCATGTAATCGTGGCGGAGGATATTTACGGCGGCTCGTACCGGCTGCTTAACACCTACTTTAAACGCTGGGGGCTGGAACATACGGCCATTGGCGCCCTAAACCCGGAAACGATACGCGCCGCGGTAAGGCCCTCGACAAAGGCCCTGTTCCTCGAGACCCCCTCCAACCCGCTGCTGAAGATAACGGACCTGCCCGCCTGCTGCGCCGCCGCGCAGCAGGCGGGCCTGATTACCATAGTCGATAACACGTTTATGACCCCGTTGTTGCAGCGCCCGCTGGAACTGGGCGCGGACATCGTTGTCCACTCCGCCACGAAATTTCTGGGCGGGCATAGCGACGTGCTGGCCGGCATCGCGGTAACAAAGACCCGTGAACTGGGCAGGCGCGTCCATGCCGTCCAGAACAGTTTCGGAGCGGTGCTTGGGCCCTGGGACTGCTTCCTTGTGGCGCGGGGCCTTAAAACGCTCAAGGTCAGGATCGAGGCGGAGCAGGCGACGGCGGCCCGCCTTGCGGACTTTTTTTCGCGGCACAGGAATATTGAGGCGGTATACTATCCGGGCCTTGAGAGGCATCCGGGGAGGGAGGTCCACGCGGCGCAGGCGGCGGGACCCGGCGCGGTGCTTTCGTTTAGGACAAGGACCGTCGAACAGGCTTTGGGCTTTTTGGGAAAAACGCGGCTTGCCGCGCCCGCCGTGAGTCTGGGCGGGGTTGAAACGATAGCTTCTTACCCGGTGCGGATGAGTCACGCCGCAATGCCCGCCGCGGAACGGGACAGACTCGGCATAAGCCCCGCCCTGATACGGATTTCGGCGGGCCTGGAGGATGCGGACGATCTTATTGAGGATTTTGACGCGGCCCTGTCATAACTAAAAAAAGGAAAAGCATGAAAACGGAAACTATACTTTTACACGGCGGGTATTCTTTCGATCCGCTTACCGGCGCGGTAAGTGCGCCGATCTACCAGAGCGCCACGTTCAGGCATCCGGCGCTGGGCGAGTCCACCGGCTACGACTATTCGCGCGCGGTAAACCCGACTCGATCCGTACTGGAGCAGAGGCTGGCCCTGGCGGAACACGGCAAGTACGGCCTTGCTTTTTCCAGCGGAATGGGCGCAATATCTTCGCTGATCAAACTGTTCCAGCCGGGCGATAACATTATCGTTTCGGCTGATCTGTACGGCGGCACATACCGTTTGTTCAACGGGTACTACTCAAAGTATGGTTTTTCGTTTTCGTGGACCGATACAAGCGATTTTGAGCGGATCGAGAAAGACTTTTGCCCCCAAACAAAGGCCATTTTTATAGAAACGCCGTCGAATCCGATGATGAAGGTGACGGATATCCGCCGTTGCGCCAATTTTATCCATGAAAGGGGCGGTTTTTTGATAGTGGACAACACGTTTCTAAGCCCCTGGCTACAGAATCCGCTCGACTTAGGCGCGGACTTTGTGATTCACAGCGGCACAAAGTACCTGGCCGGGCACCACGACACGCTTTCCGGTTTCATCCTCCATTCCAACGACGAGGCGGAAGCCCGTTTGCGCGACGCCCAGATGAGCGAGGGGGCGGCCCTCGCGCCCTTCGATGCATGGCTTACGCTACGCGGCCTCAAGACGCTTGCGCTGAGGATGGACAAAGCGTCCCGTAATGCGGAAGTGATCGCCGGCTGGCTCCGCAGGCATCCTGCCGTAGAAAAGGTGTTTTGGATCGGCTTTCCCGATCATCCGCAGTACGAACTTTCCTGTTCCCAGTCACGCGGGGCGGGCGGCATGGTTTCTTTTTACATGAAGGACCCGGGTCATATCCGGGAAATACTAAAAAAAGTTTCGCTCATAATGTTTGCGGAAAGTCTGGGCGGTACCGATTCGCTGATAACCTACCCCATCATCCAAACGCACAGCGCTATACCGGAAGCGATGCGTCTTGCCGCCGGCGTAAACGACAAACTGCTCCGACTTTCAGTCGGCATAGAAGATCCGGGCGATCTGATCGCCGACCTTGACCAGGCATTCTCCCAAGGCTAACCCTGCGGCTTTTATCCGCGCGTAACCACCAGGGGCGCTGATTAACTTGAGGCCGCGTCCGGCGGCCTGTTGGCGCATCATTGTTGAGCTAAGGGGGGAGCCCGTTTTCAGCATCCGGCTATGCCGGATTTTGAGAAGGCGGTGGAAGAGAGGGAGAAGCGCAGCAAGCTGCCAGAACGATGGTAAACCGCTTAAGCCGGAATCCCGGCTTAAACCCTAAAAAGCCGCCCCGCCGAGCCCCCCCCCCCCCCTTGCGGGTACACGTGCGCTGGAAATTCATTTTGCCGGCATGGTAAAATTCCGGATGTAGGGATGATGATGGATTTGCTGCAAATGCTTCCGGATATAACACGTTTGCGCGGGTTTCGTCTGTACGGCGGGGGACGGCGTTTTGTTGACCTTTGGCAGTGCGGCGGGGCCGCGATTCTGGGGCACAAGCCGGTAAAGTTGGTACATGATGTGAAAAACGCGGCGGAGCGGGGGCTTTTCGCGCCGTTTCCAAACGCGGCGGGGCGGCGCTTTACAAACGCGCTGGCGCGGCTCTTTCCCGGCAAGGCCTTCAAAGTGTACGCGGACTGGTCCGCCGTGCCGGCTTACCGGGAACTTCCGGTATGGCGGCCGTTTTGCGCGGCAGAGACCGGCGGCGCGTTCCGGCCAATCCTGCCGTTCCCGCTTGCCCCGGCCGTCATAGCCTGCGGTAAGGACCGTGAAAGCGACTACCCCTCCGGAGGCTTCCTGTCGCCTTTCATACTTGCCGCCGCCACACGCGCGGTTTACGACCTTTTGGCCTGGCCTGAACGCGGCCTTATGCGCTTTAGCCGTATAAAAGAGGCGTTTAACCGGCCTGAAACCCAGGAAAACTGGCAGCCGGATGGGATTTACATCCGCCCGGTATGGGCGGATGCGGGCAAAGACTGGCCTTTGGTATTCCGCCGCTTCATGGACGGCGGTTTTTTGCTGCCGCCAAACCCGGAGGACCCGCTGATCCTCCCCGGCGAAATGTCCCCGGGCGAGGAAACGGCGCTGGCAAAGTTGTTCCGCCTGACGACGGACGAGGGCGGAAATCATTTTTAGATGAGGAAGCATGCCTGACTACGGCGGTGTACAAAAAGCACCGCTGTCCGCTTTAATCATAGTCCCCCAAAAAGAAGCCGGTGTGAAACGATTTTTGGATGGGACGGTTTGTTGGTACATAATTCCGGCATAGAGCCTTTGGTACAGACTCCCCGTCCCCACCGCTCTATCATTGGGGAAAAAGCCGTCGCGTACGAAACGTGCAAGGGAATGGAGGGGCAGCCCAAGGGTCTTGCCTAGCGGAGCCCCGCAAAGCCCGGTTTCCGGCACGAAGTGCCGGAAATGCGCCCAAAATACATGAAAAATTTTTTAAATGTAAAACCGCTGCCCCGTCCTTTTTAAGCCTTATATTTTACCGGATGGTATACTATACTTGTTTTGTGGAAATTGTGACGGTTGAAAACCTGTCAAAGTCGTTTGGGAACCTCGCCGTTCTTAAAAACATTTCATTCGGTGTGAGGCAGGGCGAAGTGGCCGCCGTGATTGGGCCGTCCGGTTCCGGGAAGTCTACGCTGTTACGTTGCGTTACCCACCTTGAGACGGTGGACGCCGGTTCGATAACGATAGACGGAAGCGCGATGGCGCGGGACGGGGTCTACGCCGCTCCCGCCGTGCTGAGGCAGGTTTGCCTAAAGGTGGGGCTTGTCTTTCAAAACTTCAACCTGTTTCCGCATTTTTCCGCGCTACGCAACATCACCGAGGCGCAGGTACATGTATTGAAGCGGAGCCGCGGAGAGGCGGAGAGCAGGGCAAAGGAACTCCTGGAAAAGATGGGACTTTCGGAAAAGGCCGCCGCCTACCCGTGCCAGCTTTCCGGCGGGCAACAGCAGCGCGTATCCATAGCCCGCGCCCTAGCCCTTGACCCGCTCGTTCTTTTTTTTGACGAGCCGACGAGTGCGCTCGATCCTGAACTGACAGCCGAGATTCTGCGCGTTATACGCCGCCTTGCCGCCGAAAATATGACTATGGTGATCGTTACGCACGAGATGGCGTTTGCCCGTGAGGTTGCCGACCGTGTGCTGTTTATGGACGGCGGTGTGTTTATCGAGGAAGGTCCCGCGGCCAGCGTGATCGGTAATCCGCAGGCTGAACGTACAAAACTGTTCTTGCAGAGTCTATCCGGCCAAAACCCATGAATATCAAAAAAATAATAAAAGACAGAGGGAATGTTTATTTTATCGGGATAAAGGGAACCGGTATGTGCGCGCTTGCGGAACTGCTGCACAGGGCAGGGGCGCGTGTTTCAGGTTCCGACACCACCGATGTTTTTTACACGGACGCTGTGCTGAAAGACCTGCGGATTCCATATTTTGAATCGTTTGACAGATCACATATAACGGACGAAAGCGCCCTTATCATTCACAGCGCAGCGTACAGCGCCGATAAGAATCCGGAAATGGCGGAAGCCTTGCGGCGCGGCGTCCCGCTTGTAAAGTACACGGACGCGCTGGGCGCGTACTCCGCGTTGTTCGATTCGTGCGGCGTCGCCGGGGTACACGGCAAGACCACAACGACCGCCATCGCCGGGACGCTGCTTGCGGCAGCGGAATTGCCCGTCCAGGTGCTGGCAGGAAGCGTGGTAACAAGTTTTGGCGGGCGTTCCACGATCAGCGCGGGAAACAAATACTTTGTGGCGGAAACCTGCGAATACCGCGGACATTTTTTGAGTTTTCACCCGCGCCGCGTACTTTTGACCAGCGTTGAAAGTGACCATCAGGACTTTTTCCCTACTTATGAATCGATACGCGGTGCTTTTGTCGAGTATGGCAAACGGATAAAAAGCGGCGGCGAGTTGATATACTGCGCGGACGATCCGGGCGCGAGCGAAACGGCGGGGTTAATTCAAAAAGACCGGAGTGATGTTAAATATACCGGGTACGGATTTAACCCGGGCTGTTTTCATAAAATAAAAAATTACAGAACCGGAAACGAAGAATCGGTCTTTGAGCTTGAAGGTATTCCGTATAGATGGCGCTTGCGCGTTCCGGGAAGGCATACGGTTTTGAATTCGGCGGGCGCTCTCGCCCTCGTAAAATCCATAGCGGACAGCGAGGAACGAGCGCTTGACGGGGAGACGCTACGAAAAATGGGCGGCGCGCTTGCTGCCTTTTCAGGCAGCAAGCGCCGTTCAGAAATAATCGGTGCGTCCGGCGGCATACTCTTCATGGACGATTACGCACACCACCCTACGGCAATCAAAACGACGCTTGCCGGGTTAAAAGAATTCTACCGGCGTCGAAGGATTGTAGCAAGTTTTATGTCCCACACCTATTCGCGGACGGCCGCGCTGTTTGAAGATTTTGCCGGAGCGTTTGACGCGGCGGACATTGTTTTTCTGCACAAGATATACGCTTCGGCACGGGAGCTTTACACCGGCAGTGTAACGGGCCAGGCCCTTTTTGAAAAAACAAAAACACTGCACGGCAACGTTTACTATGCCGGCGAACCGCTTGACGCGCTTGAACCATTGACAGGAATTTTACATCCGGGTGATATTTTTATTACAATGGGAGCGGGCGATAACTGGAAACTTTGCGAGGCTTTGTTTAAATACTACAGGAACATGGAGGGTTTGGGATGAAAAGCATGACGGGTTTTGCGTACACGGAAAAACAATCGGGCGGGGTTTCGGTTGTCGTAGAAATAAAAGGCTATAACAGCCGTTTTCTGGAAGTGAGCGTAAACCTTAACCCGCAGCTTTCGGCGCTGGAACCGCAAATACGCGGCATAATCACCGAGCATTGTAGGCGCGGCAAGGTGGAGGTAAGCATACGCGAAAAAAAAGAAAACGCCTTATTTTCCATAAGGGTAAACGCGGAGGCTGTGCGCGCCTATGGCGCCGCCGCGGAAAAAATAAAATCGTTGCTGCCGCCCGGAATCTGTTCCGAAGAAAATATGCCGCTAAAGACATTTTTTGAGCTGGAAGGAGTCGTAGAGACAGAAAAAGATAATGAGGCGGAATATGAGGCATGGATAAACATAAAAGATGTTTTTTTTGAAACATTGGGGAAATTTGAAAACGAGCGTGAACGTGAAGGGCATCATACAAAAGAAAATATTTTGTCGTATATTACAATTCTTGAAAGATCGCGTGATACAATAGCTTCATTACTGCCACAGATAGAGAAGTCTATAAAAGACAATATAAGAATCCGGTTTGCCGAACTTGCCGCCGATAATGTTGATGAAAACCGTGTGCTTGCCGAAACTGCGCTACTGCTGATGAAATATACGATTGCGGAGGAGGTATCGCGGCTTTCTGTACATTTGTCAGACTTCCGCACCGTGATTGACGGCTATGCCAGCGCCGGGAAAAAGCTTGATTTTATATGTCAGGAAATGAACCGCGAGATAAACACGATAGGTTCAAAAACACCCTTGGTAGAGGTGAGCCGCGTTGTGGTTGACATGAAGGACGCGGTGGAAAATATAAGGGAACAACTGCGGAACACGGAGTAGGAGCGCCGGAAAATGGATTCTGTCAAACGAAATATTAAAATCGCGATTTCGGGCAAGAGCGGCTGCGGCAACACGACGGTAACAGCGCTTACCGCAAAAAAACTGGGCTTGCGTTTCATCAATTTTACTTTCAGGAATTTGGCGGCGGAAAAAAATATTAAGCTTGAAGATGTGCTGCGGCTCGCGGAACAGGACGATTGTTGGGACAGGGAGGTTGACAGGCGTCAGATCGAGGCCGCCTTAAGCGACAGTGAGACAGGCTGTGCGCTGGGATCCCGTCTGGCGATATGGATGCTGAAGGAAGCGGATATAAAAGTTTATTTAAAAGCCCAAGCCGAGATCAGGGTCCGCCGCCTGATGAGGCGCGATGGGGGGGATTTCGACGCGGTAGCGGCGTTCACACGGGAACGCGACATACGCGACCACGAGCGCTACCTGCGTTTATACAACATTGACAACGATGACTACGCCTTTGCCGACCTCGTCATCGATTCAGGGTTACATACGCCGGAGGAGATCGTAAGCCGGATAAGCGGCAAGGCCGCGTCTATCAGCAACTAAGGGGGGGGGGGGGGTGCGCGGGAAGTGCGGCGCGCCTCCTTGCGGGGCCTTCCGCCAAAATGCGAAAATCAGGAATCATGGATAAAATACTGATACTGGACTTTGGCAGCCAGACAACGGCGCTTATAGGGCGGCGCATACGGGAAATGGGCGTTTATGCCGACATTACAGGCGGCGGCGTCAAACTTGAGGCCGCTACGCTGGACGGCGTCCGCGGCATAGTACTTTCCGGCTCGCCTGAGTCGGTTTACGGAGCGGGAATCGCGCCGGACCCCTATGTTTACCGTTGCGGCCTGCCGCTTTTGGGCATCTGTTACGGTTTGCAGCGCATGACGGCGGACTCAGGGGGTCTTGTAAGCGCCCTGCCTAAACGGGAGTACGGCGGCGTCCAGGTGTCCGTACCGCGTCCGGAACATACCCCGCCCCATGTAAAGCCGTTTCTGGACGCTTTTAAAGGCAGCTTCACCGCATGGATGAGTCACGGCGATACCCTGACCCGCCTCGCGCCGGGCTTCATCGAGTACGGCACAAGCGTAACCGGCTTTCCCGCCGTGCTGGGGCACGAAAGCAAAAACTGGTTCGGAGTCCAGTTCCACCCCGAAGTAACGCATACGGAAGGCGGCTCGGAAATTCTGGCCGCCTTTGTGTTTGGCGTATGCCGTTGTAAAAAAGACTGGACGATGGAAGGCTACCTGGAGGAGGTAAAAGATGAACTGCGCCGCCGCGTCGGCAGCGGGACTGTTCTGCTTTTGATTTCTGGCGGCGTAGATTCGACCGTGGCCGGGGCACTGCTGCTGGAGGCGCTGGGGCCGGAGCGCGTCCACCTGATGTACATGGATACCGGCCTGATGCGCAAGGACGAGACGGCGCTGGTAAAAACAAATCTTGAACGGCTTGGGGCCCGCCATCTCCACATCATCCATTGTGCGGATCAGTTTTTTGCGGCCCTGTCCGGCCTCAGTGCGCCGGAAGACAAGCGCAAGGCCATAGGCGATCTGTTCATCACGATACAGGAACGCGAGGTTGCCCGACTCGGCTTGCCGGATTCGTACCTGTTGGCGCAGGGTACGCTGTACACCGACCTTATAGAGAGCGGCAAAGGTGTAGGAAACAATGCTCATTTAATAAAAAGCCACCACAATGTAGGAAGTCCGCTTGTTGAGCTGAAACGGCGGGCCGGCAAAATCCTGGAACCGCTGGACAGGCTGTACAAGGACGAGGTCCGCGCCCTGGGCCGTCTGCTCCGACTCGATGAGGCCGTCGTGGGTAGGCATCCGTTTCCCGGACCGGGCCTCGCCGTGCGGATACTTGGCGAGCTTACCCGCGAAAAATGTGAAATTCTGCGTGAGGCGGATGCGATTTTTATTGATGAGCTGCGGAAACGGCGGACGGCGGACGGAAGCAAGTCCCTGTACGACGATATATGGCAGGCCTTTGCCGTGCTGCTGCCGGTACGTTCGGTCGGTGTGGCGGGCGACGCGCGGAAGTACGGCTGGGTGGCGGCGCTTCGCGCGGTAACGAGCGCGGACGGCATGACTGCGGACGTGTACCCGCTGCCGCCCAAAGACCTTATCGAAATTTCCACACTGATAACGAACAATGTTGAGGGTATAGGCCGTGTTACCTATGATGTATCCAGTAAACCGCCCGCCACGATTGAATGGGAATAGGCGGCAAATACCCGTTTGCGAATGAAAGACCGGCTGGCGCGTTCCCCGCTAGGGGTTTTAGCCCATCCGCTCCGAAAGGCTAGCCGCCATTTCCAAAAGTTTTTCCCTGCTGTTCATTTCCGGGTCTTCAATGACGGCCTCCAAAAGGCTGTCCAGGATAAGGCCCATTTTCCTTCCGGCCGCGATGCCCGCTTCCATCAGGTCCACGCCGCTTACGGCAAGATCCTTCCTGGAAAGTACCCGCCCGGCTTCAAGTACAGAATCTATACGGTTCCGGAAATCAAGCAGCAGACCCGGCGGCGGCGGCGTTCCAAGCATCCCGAACGAGTCGGAACGGCGAAGATCGAACAAAGCCTGGAGGTTTTTCTCCCCGACACGGCGTACAAAACGGCGGACCGCGCCGGCGCTCCAGGAATCGGTATAGTTGAACATGTGCTCCCTGACAAGGTGTACCGTTTCGTCAATCTCGGCATTGGGGTAACGGAGCCGCGTCATCACCGCACGGGTAATCTCAGCGGACAAAAGCTCGTGGTTGTGGAATGTCCATACGCCGTTGTCGCCGCATTTTGCGGAAGCGGGCTTTCCTAGATCGTGAAACAGCGCGGCAAGGCGGACGGTATGTTTGTAGTCGGACCGCGCAGCGTAGTCGCAGGCAAGCAGGCTGTGCGTCAGTACATCGAAACGGTGGTAACCCTTCTGTTGGACGCCCCGGCAGCGCAGAAGCTCCGGCAGCACGAGGCGCAACAGCCCGCACTGCTCCATCCGGAGCAGTGCGGAGGAAGGTTTTTTGGAGGCTACGATCTTGTCGAATTCCACCTTCACACGTTCTATCGAAACAGGGCTTATCATCGAGGGGCGCGCTTTGATCGCCGACAAAAGCTCCCCGTCAATGTCAAAACCGAGTTGGGAAGCAAACCTGAGGGCACGGAGGGCGCGAAGTCCGTCCTCGTTCAAACGATCCTCCGCCCTGCCTACGCAGCGTATTAATTTTTTCTCTATGTCCCTCCTGCCGCGGAAGGGGTCAATGACGTGTCCCTCCGGCAGTATGGCCGCGATAGCGTTAATCGTAAAATCGCGGCGGCCAAGGTCCTCCTCTATGCTGGAAGTGTAGCTGACACTGTCCGGATGCCTGCCGTCCGCATAGCGGCCGTCCGTGCGCAAGGTGGTAACCTCGAAAGAATGTTTTTTATGGCGGATGGTAACGGTGCCGTGCTTTATGCCGGTAGGTATAACGGCGGGAAACATACACATAATGTCTTCAGGGCGGGCATCGCTGGCAAGGTCCCAGTCCGCATACTCCGCCCCGCGCAAGGTATCTCTGACCGCGCCCCCCACCAAAAACACCTGCTTGCCGTGCGCGTTGAAAACAGCGCAAAGTTCCCGCAGCAGTGAAGGAACAGCTATGCGGTCAATCTTTGATGCGGTACGCATGGTAACCCGGGGCAATCACTGTTTTGCGGCGGAAATTTCCTTTACCGTGTAAGTTACCTTTTCATCGTTGATCACAAAATCAAATTTTTCGCCTATATGCTTGTTCATTAAAGAGCTGCCAAAGGGCGACAGGTAAGAAATAACCTTGTTGTCCGGATCGGATTCCCATGGGCCGAAAATAGTGTAAACATCGTCCGTATTCGTAGACTCGTTGACAAGCGTGACTACGGTTCCAAAGGAAATGCGGGAAGTATTCACCGTAGACGGGTCAAAAAGCTGGGCGCGTTCTATTTCGCTCTTCAGTTTTGCAACGGTAGAATTAAGAATTTCCTGCTTTTCTTTTGCGGCCTTGTACTCCGCATTCTCGCGCAGGTCACCGAGCGACAGCGCAAACGCTATTTCTTTGGAGTTTGCCGGAATATCTTCGGTCATTATGCGCTCAAGCTGCTTCTGTTTTTCATCGTACTTTGCTACCGTAACGATAAGGGTCCGTGTAACGGTATCCTTTTCTACCGCGCCAAAGAATTTGAAGTCGGGGTACTTGTCCAGTATACGATTCTTGAGTTTCAGCTTATCTGCGGGATCAAGGTCTTTTACATCTTCAACAAGCGTATAGACCCTGACAATCGTTTCGCGGTTTGCGCTGTCGATATAGTCATCAAGCAAATTCTCCTTGAATAAAATCGTGTATACATGCCGGTTTATCTTTTTGTTGTCCGTGGTGTCACGGCGGTTGTCTATCTCACGGTAAGTTAATTCGAGAATATAGACCAGCGTAATGATTATCTTTTCATCGCTTATTCCGGCTTTGGCAAACAGGGGATCTTCACGGAAATTCCTGTAGAACCAAACCACCGCCTCACGGTTATCCCTGTAATTCTCAAAGCATCCGCGTATCATGGCAGCAATTTTATCTTCGCTGCCGGCCTGTCTAAGTTCGTCAATGATGGACTCAGACAGCGCGTACGGAAAAAGGCTGATATAAATATCCTGCCATGCCGGTACAAAAAGCTTAATCTGGACAAGAAAATCTTTTTTTGTGGTCTCATCTTTGAGATTTTGAAACAAATTGGACAAATTATCTATGCGCCCAAGCAGGCCGGTAAAATTTAAATGCAAAAGCGGGCCCAAGTATGGGTACGAAGCCGCTAAATTCTTGAGCAAAAGGTACGATGTTACGGCATACTCGTTTACCGGCATATTTGGTTTCAGGTATCCGGCAAAAAAAGATATCATCTCGTTAAAGTGATCCGAATCCGACTCTATATTCTTTATTTCATGCACAAATTCCCTGATCAGAGAAAGCCTGTTAAAGAATTTTTTTTCGGCCTTGAATTCGTTGTAAAGTTTTTCTTCTTTGCTTAAAGAACGCTCACGAACGGTATAAACATTTATGTTATTGGTACTTACACCGAATAAAGGGTTGTCTTTCAGTATACCGTGCGCCCTGGAGTTCCACGAGTTCCATTCGCCGGGCGAAAGCACGGAAGGAACGAGTTCTGCCTTTATGTGTTTGACATCGCAGAGGTTGTCAAAACTTTTTATCAGCGTTTTTAAGGCCCACTCAGGATCGGTTTTTACCTTTTCACGAAGCTTTTCCTTGCTCATGGTCGCCTTTAAAACCCAGATATGATTCTTTTCCAGAGTCTGCAACGCATCAACCGCCATTTTAAGCGACATGCTATGCGCACGTTTTTTCGCGAAATCTATCACGATGTCGTCGCCTTCAACTTTTGCGATTCGCCCGACGCCCCAGGTCCTGTGAAATACAAAATTACCCTTGTCAAACGCTATATGTTTTTCAAAATCCAATATGGCTTCGTGCACGTTTCGCCAGTTCTGCGTAAGATTCGATATCCTGATATACTCTTCAAGCTGGCTGTGCTGCGCGTACTTCTGTCTAAAACATTCGGTTATTTCTTTTCGCGCAAAGTTGTCACGTTCATTGTAGTTCAGTATCAGCTTTAATACGACAATTGCCGTACCAAAGTCGCCGCGTTTTTTGCAGGAATTGTACACATCGACAAGCAACATAGCCGCCTTGTCCGTGTTTATATTTTTTGCAACCTTGTTTTGGGTGGAAAGAAAAAAATCCATATCGTCCGGGTGGTAATCAATCAGTTTAAGCCATATTTCCCGCACGTTGGTAAACAGTTGTTTGTTGATGTAGCGGTGCAGTGATTTTTTGAAATAGTCTGTCGCCTCGTCAATATCGCATTGTTTTTCGGCATGTTCGGCAAGCAACTTCGCAATATCCGCCTCGTCGGCATCTATTTTTATGAGGCGTTTCCAGGCGTCAAACAGTTTTTCTTCTTCGTTGTCATTTTTGTAACATTCGCCCAGTGTACGCAACGCGAATTTAGATTCGCCGTATTCGAGTATGCGCTCGCAAAGGTATTTTACTATGTTCCATTTATGGTTGTCTACAAAAATACCGACAAGGCTGATAAGCGCGGCGTCATCTATTATCTGCTGCGAGAGCGCCACCATGCCGGAAAAATAAACGGCAATGATGCTGTTTTTGGAATGGCTGAGATGCTCATCACATATATTTTTTACATCGGCATAGGCATGATTCTTTTTTGCCTGATCAAGCACAAGATCAAGCTCCTTAAACCGGTCGATGGAATAGTTACTAAGCGTTGCTCTGGTAAACTTTTCTTCGTTCAGCATATTCTGTACATCTTTAAGCAATGATTCCGACATTTCTCAAGTCCTTCCTTATCCCTTATCTAACTCATATACCGATCAAAAATAACCGGTTCAATTATTTTTATCTTTAATTTAATTTCATCAATTAAAGCATGATCCCTGTTGTTCCATTCGTAATAATCCATCAGCCTGAAATACTTGTTTAGCAGGGCCGGTGTCAAAACGTTTTCATCCCCGGGCATACCGCGCATTTTGTTCTCCAAATCAAAAATTTGCTGTCTCAGCCGGCCCAGTTCTGTAAGTTTAAGCTCCCGCTTTACGGTAAAAACGCCAAACAGGGCGCCATAAACCGGAATCCATTCCCTCAATTCAGCTCCTGAATGACCCATATCCGCAACACGCCGGACAAGCTCAAGGATAAGTTCCGATTCCAAATTCCGCAGATCAATAGCCTGCGGGTCTATAAAGAACGCCTCGCGGAACAGCGCCTTGGCCGCCTTTGTTTCACCCAACAGCGCATAAACGTCTGCCAGGACCGCCATGATCGCCGCATCCTCCTGCTTGACATTTGCCGCCTGTTTAAGGTAGGTTAAAGCCTGCTCGTAACTGCCGATACCTTTGTAGCAGCGCCCAATCTGCCCTAAAAGATCGGGATCATGCCTCATGTTGCCGTCCTCAAAAACTTCACTGAAGTTTTGCAGGGCAAGGCCGTAAACGAAACGTTTTACCGCGTACTGGCATCTGTCGAATGTATTCCCGACAATGTCAAGAAAGCCGTAATAGCTTTTCCACCAGGAAAGCAGAAAATTGCCCCTGTTGTACGGGCCGACATCCCCTGTACTGTCCATATCCTTTATACGTTCCAGCCACCAGTTAAGGCAGTTTAACGCATAAAGCGCCTCTTGATGCCTATAATCCGTGCGCAAAGCCTGTACAAGCTTTTCAAGCGCCTCCGCGGGTCTGGCTTCCTTCATCTTGTTATAGGCTTCCTGGATGAGGTTCCGTGCCATAGTCTCCGCATCCGTTTTATCCATCACTCCCTGAAGCGGATTTTACGATCCCTGTCCATCCCTGTCCGTTCCTCCCGCTTTATTATACCCATAGATACAGTTTTTACAAGTGGTGGGCGGGGGCATAACAGGGCATTGGCGTTTACTCCTGGAACAAGGCCTAATACGGCGGGCTGTCAGACGGCGGCAAGGAGGAGGCCGCGTCCGTTCTGTACGGCCATTCACAGGATGTCAAGGGGACATTTTCAGCGATTCCGGCCTACGGCTCGATACCCCCCCCCCCCCCGGTGATGAGTCAGCTACAGGCGTATGGCTAAGGGCAGTACCAGAGGCTACGGTGTAGCCTCTGGTGTGGAAGGAGCGGATAACACGGTAGTCAAAACCTCCACCACCGCCCCCTTAGGACCCGACGGCACGGCGTAAAACCCGCCTTCGGGACGCTACCGCGTAGCGGACTTTAAGCCCGCTGGCGGGCGCGTAGCGGACTTTAAACCCGCTGGCGGGCTGGCGGGCGGGCGAGTACATTCGCGGTTCCTGAAACATCAAACCACCCTCCGCCTACAGCCGCGTATGCCTACCGCCTTTTGCGGAGCGAAGGCAGAACCCGAACTCCGCTTTGGGGACGCTACCGCGTAGCGGCTTTTAAACCCGCTGGCGGGCGCGTAGCGGACTTTAAACCCGCTGGCGGGCTGGCGGGCGCGTAGCGGATGTGAGGCCCGCTGGCGGGGGAACGCGCAAGGGATTGGAGGGGGCGCGAAGCGTTCGCGCGAACGTTTCGCGTAGGGAATGGAGGGGCAACCCAAAGGGGTTGCCTTGCGGAACCCCGCAAAGCCCGGTTTCCGGCACGAAGGGCCGGAAATGCGCCCAAAAACATCAAACCACCCCCGCTTACAGCCGCGAATGCCTACCGCCTATTTCGGACCCGAGGGCA
>JAITKQ010000200.1 GCA_031278295.1 Spirochaetaceae bacterium
CTCTACCGCGTGTTTAGTGTGCCACTTGCACACCAAACAGCGGCAAGCCGTGCGGCTTGTCTTACAGAACTCGCCCGTGTAAATAATTCAACGTTTACAAAAGATACCCCGCCGCAGAGCGGCGGGGCGCTTCATTGTAAATCGGCCCGCCGGCCCCTTGACAATCCCAAGTCAGATAGTATAAAATTCCTACATCGTAAGGAGGATTCTATGAGGAAATTTTTAGTTATTACAACTATGTCTGTAGCGCTCGTTTCACAGGCGCTTTTTGCAACCGGCGGCAAGCAGGACAACGCCGGAGCTTTGACGCTCAAGCAGGGTGTGCTGAGCATAGGTATGGAAATAGGCTATCCGCCGTTTGAATACTACGATGTTGACGGTAAGACGCCTATCGGTTTTGATGTTGAGATGGCAAACGCGCTTGCCGCAAAGCTCGGCCTTAAAACGGAATTCATCGACACCGCCTGGGACGGGATTTTTGCCGGCGTCGCTACGAACAAGTACGACTGCGTTATTTCGGCGGCTACCATTACGGACGAGCGCAAGGTTGCCTACGACTTTACCAGGCCCTACATCGGGAACGCGCAGGCCATAGTGCTGCTCAAGAATTCCGCCATCAAGATTCAGAAACCGGAAGATTTGACGGGCCTGCGGGTAACGTTCCAGGCGGAAACAACGTCCGATATATACGTTACCAAACTAATTGAGGAGGGGCTAAAGACAAACGTGTTTGAATATGACAAAGTGATGAACTGTTTTGACGAACTTAAACTCGGACGTGTTGACGCTATAGTCTGCGACAGCCTTGTGGCGGTCAATTATGTCGCGCCGGCGGACAGCCCTTTCGTCATCGTCTGGCAGGGCACTTCGGACGAGGAGTTCGGCATCTGTCTGAAAAAGGGTAACACAGCCCTCCTCAACGCGCTGAATAACGCGCTTGATGAACTGTTTGCGGACGGCGTTATGGTGGAAATATCGCAGAGGGTATTCAATATGGACATGGTTTCGGCGCTAAGAAATTAGGGCCGTAATGACACCTTTCCAACGAATTGTAAACTGGATTCCGCCGCTTCTGGAGGGAGCGGAGATAACCATCCTGCTCACGCTGACGGCGGTTTCCGCGGGTCTTGTTTTGAGCTTTTTTCTCGCGTTGGGGAAAATGTCGAAAAACAATGTTATAAACCGTTTTTGTTCCGGTTACATATTCTTTTTCCGCGGCACACCTCTTTTGATGCAGTTGTACTTTATTTACTACGGTCTGCCGCAAATTTCGCCGTACCTGATCATAAACGACCGGTTTCTGGCGGCTTTTATCGCGTTTTCTCTTAACTCGGCGGCCTACTGCGCCGAAATCATACGGGCCGCGATTCAGAGCATAGACAAGGGCCAGTTTGCCGCCTCGCGCGCGCTCGGCCTTTCCTATGCCCAGACCATGGCCCTAGTCATCATGCCGCAGTCCATACGCCGTCTGATTCCGCCCGTCGGAAACGAATTCATAATGGTTCTGAAAGACGCCTCGCTCGTTTCCATTATCGCCCTCACCGACATAACCAAGGCTACGCGCTCAATTTCATCGTCCAGCGCGTCCGCCCTGGTGTACATCCCGGCGATGATTCTGTACCTGATCATAACCGCCGTGTTTACATTCGTGTTTAACAAACTTGAAAAACGGTACACGATCCATTAGGGTAGCGTCGTTATGTCCATGATAAAAGCGGTCAATGTGAGTAAAGCTTTCGGTACGCGGGAAGTGTTGCGCTCCGTGTCGATAGAGGTCGAGCAGAAAGAGGTTATCTGCATAATAGGCCCCTCCGGCGCGGGTAAATCGACGTTTTTGCACTGTCTTAACAGGCTGGAACGAATCGACGACGGGCAGATTTACATTGAAGACAAGCTCTTGTTCGACTGCGTAAAAGGTGTGGACAAGGTTAGGATACCGCCCGCGGAAAGGGCATCCTCGCTGCTGGAGGTGGGTATGGTGTTTCAGCGGTTTAACCTGTTTCCGCACAGGAACGCGCTTGAAAACGTGATGCTGGCTCCCGTACACGTAAGGAAAATGACGCAAAAGACGGCTCGGGAAAAGGCGGAAGCCATCCTTACGCGGGTTGGGCTTGCCGACAAGATGGCGGATTTCCCGGAGCAGCTTTCGGGCGGTCAGCAGCAGCGCGTCGCCATCGCGAGGGCGCTCGCGATGGAACCCAAAATAATGCTGTTTGACGAGCCGACCTCTGCCCTTGACCCTGAATTGGTCGGGGAGGTTCTGTCCGTGATGAAAAACCTTGCCGAAGGCGGCATGACGATGCTTGTTGTTACGCACGAGATGGGTTTTGCCCGCGAAGTCGCGAACCGCGTCGTGTTCATGCACGAGGGGGTGATTCTGGAAAGCGGCAAACCCGACAGCATTTTTACGAATCCGCAAAACGAGCGTACCCGGCAGTTCCTGCAAAGCGTACTTTAAGCCGCAGGCACTCCCGTCGTGACCGCCTCCCACCGCAAAATTCAAAACGTTGCCCGTCGCTTCCCGATATTTTCAGAACCTTTGCTTCGATAGCGGTTCGCGGGACAAGCCGCATCGCGGCGATTTTCTCAGGATTTTTATGCGCATTCGCATAAATCAGTGCTTCCCTAGGCTACGGTAATTCCCGGTTTACCGCTAACTCCGCGAAGCACACAAACAAATCCGGTAAATCTGTTCATGGCATCCGGTTCATTTTAAACTCTGAAACCGCAACCCGCCGCCACCACTTGTATATTCCGGCTGCTTTCGGTACAGTTATTTTAAAATCATTTAATACACTAAGGAGTTCTAACATGAGTGTACGCGCTACAAGCTCTCTGATAGGGGACCCGGTATACGTTGCCGCCCTTCCGGATAGCCCCAAGATGATCGTAACTTCGGTCGATGTCGATACTAGACAGATCAGCACTGTTTGGTTTTCCGATAACGGGGAAGCCCAGCAGTCGGTTTTCCCGGCTTCCGCCCTTGAGAGGATGGAAGCAAAGAAAGTCCCCACAAAAAAGGCGGATTCCAACGCAAAGCCGGCCAGAAAAAAGAAGTAAGATCGATTACAACCTTAACCTGCCCCAGCTTCAAGCAGTAGAGTCCACAGAGGGGCCGGTTCTTATCATTGCGGGGGCCGGTTCCGGCAAGACTCGTGTAATTACATGCCGCATTGCGTATATGCTTGATAAAGGCATTCCGCAATCGGCAATTCTTGCCTTGACTTTTACCAACAAAGCCGCCCACGAGATGGAAGATCGTGTAAAAAAACTTACGGGGAGATCGTTACAGGCGCTTACCGTAAGTACTTTTCACGCTTTCGGCGTAAAGATACTGCGTAACGAAATTGAGGCGCTGGGCTGGCGGCGGAATTTTTCCATCTATGATGAGGGTGACAAGTTTGAAGCGGTGAAGGACGCGTTGCGTGAGCGCGGGATGTACGCCACGGCCGATACGGCCGGCATCAAGGCGGCAGGGCAAATTTTTTCAAAAATAAAAACAGGGCTTTTGCGCTGGGGGGAGGGGGTGGATCCCGCCCTGCAAAGCGTGTTCAACGAGTATCAGCACAGTTTGAAGGTGTACAACGCCGTTGATTTTGATGACCTGCTTACCCTGCCCATTGAGCTTTTTGAACAGTTTCCCGAAACGCTACAGAAATACCGCAGCCGTTACCGTTACATCATGGTAGATGAATTTCAGGATACGAGCCGCATTCAATACAAACTGATGAAAATGCTTTCCGGGCGCAATGTTTGCGTGGTGGGAGACGATGATCAATCAATATATTCGTGGCGCGGCGCGAATTACGGGAACATATTACAGTTTGAAAAGGATTTTCCCGATCTGCTGGAAATAAAACTTGAACAAAACTACCGTTCCACCACAACGATCCTGGAAGCGGCAAACGGTGTCATATCGCACAATACAAACCGCAAGGAAAAGCGGCTTTGGACAGGCAAAGGCGGCGGCAGGCCGATTGAATTCTTTTATCCGGACAATGAAGGGGCGGAGGCTGATTTTATCGCCGAAAAAATCAGGGAAATTAAATTCACCGAACATTTGAAGTATGATGATTTTGGAATTCTGCTACGCACCAATTCCCTGATGGATCGTATAGAGGAGAGCCTTCTTGCGGAAAATATCCCCTACCGCGTATCGGGCGGCACAAGTTTCTTTGCCCGCAAGGAAATAAAAGATATTTTAAGTTACCTGCGCCTTGTCGGGAACACGGACGATGATGTCAATTTACTGCGTATAATAAATACCCCGCGCCGCGGCATCGGCAAGGCCTCGATAGCGCGAATCTCGGAGCTTGCCCGCGCGAATCACGGTTCACTGTGGGACGCGATGAACAGGATGCGCCGCGCACAGAATACATTGTTCGAGGAGACGGAAAAAACAGAAATCGATCAATTCCTGACATTGATAGAAACCCAGCGTGAAGAAATTCCTGGCAAGAAACCCTTATCGCAAAAAGTAAAAAAATTGGTGGACGTGATTGATTACTGGTCCCACCTTGTCAGTGATAACAGCAAGAATGAAAAGGCGGCGCGCTGGAAATACCTTAACATACAAAAACTTATCGGCTCGATAGAAACATGGGAACAGAATCCCGATAACCTTGATCCTACCCTGTACCCGTACCTTAACCGGATAAGCCTTTTGACACGGGACGAAGGCGGCGTGGAACAGGAGTCCGGTAAGGTGAATCTGATGACCATTCACGCATCCAAGGGACTCGAATTTCCTGTTGTGTTTATAGCCGGCGCGGAGGAAGGCATAATTCCGCATGAACGTAGCCTGGAGGAGGAAGCCGGCAGCATTGAGGAGGAACGCCGCCTGTTCTATGTCGCCATAACCCGCGCCCGTGAAAAATTGTTTGTCACAAGCTGCCTTCACCGCCGACGCGGACAAAATCTTAGCGAATGCGGGCCCTCCCCGTTTCTGGAAGAAATACCGCCCGGGCTGATCGAGAACAGCGCGGACAGAACGGACGAAACAGAGGGAATCGACGCCGGGGAATACTTTGCCAGAATCAGAGAAAAATTTATTACGCGGCTGTGAATGAACCTCCCCCGGCAAACGGTGCGCGTTGTGCGGCGGAAAAATTTACGGAAGGGGCATTAAAGCGGACCTTGAAAATGGACTTGTTCAAGAACCTATTTGAATGTGGGCAAAAGCCCACGGGTTCTTGAACAAGTCTTGCAAAATGCAAAGCATTTTGCCTTTTTTTCAGCGGAAGTTGTTCAGAAACTGAGGT
>JAITKQ010000063.1 GCA_031278295.1 Spirochaetaceae bacterium
CAGTATAATCATTTGTTGCACACTATCAATCAGTAATTTTACATTTACCGGTCTATCATTGGTGAAAAAGCCGCCGGTACGAAACGCGGGGATTGGAGGGGCGCGAACGCTCCGCGCCCTCCCCCCGCCACCCGCCAGCGGGCCCCACATCCGCTACGCGGTAGCGTCCTGAAGGCGGGCTTCGGGTTCTGCCCTCGGGTCCGAAATAGGCGCCAGGCATTCGCGGCTGTAAGCGGGGGATGATTTGATGTTTCAGGAACCACAAATGACTTTGGGTTGCCCCCCCCCCCCCCCTATTCCCTCCGCGAACGCTTCGCGCGAACGCTTCGCGCCCCTCCAATCCCTTGCGCGTTTCGTACACAACCGCTTTTCGGCAATGTCGGCAATGACAGACCGGTAAATGTAAAATTACCGCTCACGGCCCGCGCGAACCGTACCGTACCGGACTGGAAATAGAGGGGGGAACTGTGTATAATTAAATCATGGGTATAGCGCTTGATTTTTCAGTAAAGAGAGCGGAGAAACTTAAAGAACCGGAAGACTTTAATGTTGTGCTTTTGAACGACAACTATACCTCGATGGATTTCGTGGTGGATGTACTCGTACTAATCTTCCATAAGGACGAGACGGAAGCGAACCGCATAATGATGGACGTACACCGGAAAGGCCGGGGTTTGGTCGGGACATATGCCCTGGACATAGCCCTTACAAAATCAGCGCAGGTTCATTCGCTTGCCGAGCAAAACAATTTTCCGTTGCGTTGTGTACTTGAGCCATCCTAGCAGCCTGTTGCCCTTGTAGGCTTAACGCGCACCGTCAGGTGTACCCGCGGCACAGAAGTCCGCCCAAAGGCCGCAACGCGGCCTTTGGCATTGAGAGGGCGAATGACACGGGAGACTAAGCCTCCACCGACACGCGGTATAAGACAGTAACGATTTTTCGGGATTTTACGCGCGAAGCAACGAGCTGCCGTCTTGAATTGAAATGAAATTATACTATACTAAAGTAAAGACCTGTTGGAGGGTTTATGAAGATTAGCCGACATGCCCAGGCGATAATAAACGCCGCATACACGGAAGCGCGGCTCCGGCGTCATGAGTACCTGACGCCGGAGCATATACTATATGCCGCTCTCAATTTTGAAGAAGTGAAGGGGGTCTTGAATGCCTGCGGCGCGAATGTGAATCAGTTAAAAACCGGAATGGAGAGTTTTTTTGAAGATAAAATACCAATAAACAACAAGGAACCTACGCAGACGGTAGGATTTCACAGCGTTTTGGAAAGGGCCGTTATACAGAGCCGGTCTTCGCAACGGGAAATATTGGATGTTGCCGATATTCTGGTCTCGCTGTACGACGAAGAACAAAATTTTTGCGGGTACTACTTGCGAAAATCGGGGGTAAAACGGCTGGAACTTTTAAAAACCCTCTCGCACGGTTTAGACGGCGACGATACAGCCGCCTTGAATTTTATCAGGAGCGACTCAAACATGGGGGCCGCGTCCGTAACATCCGAGACGGACGAGGAAACACGGCAAAAGGCGCAAAAGAAGAGCGCCCTTGACCGTTTTGCGACGGAGCTTACCGCCCTTGCCCGCGCGGGCCGGCTGGATCCCTTGATTGGGCGGGTAAACGAGCTTGAACGTACCATACAGGTGCTATGCCGTAGGAACAAGAACAATCCCGTTCATGTAGGGGATTCCGGGGTGGGCAAGACGGCCATCACCGAGGGGCTGGCCCAGCTTATCGCGAAAGGAAAGGTACCCCCGCCCCTGCAAAACTGCAACGTTTACTCCCTTGACATGGGCGCCCTGGTTGCCGGGACACGTTACCGGGGCGATTTTGAGGCCCGCGTAAAGATTGTCATTGATGAAATCATAAAAAAAGAACGCGCAATCCTGTTCATTGATGAGATTCACATGATGGTCGGTGCCGGCGCGGCCTCAGGCGGGGCGATGGACGCTTCGAATCTGCTTAAACCGGCGCTTGCCGGAGGCCGGCTGCGCTGCATAGGTTCGACCACACACGAAGAGTTCAATAAATACATCGAAAAGGACCGTGCGCTTTCACGGCGTTTCCAAAAGATCGACATTGATGAGCCCAGCGCTGAGGACGCCGTAAAGATTTTGCGGGGGATAAAGTCAAAGTACGAGGATTACCACAAGGTTCTGTATACGACTGAAGCGCTGGAGGCGGCTGTGGAGCTTTCCGCCCAGTACCTGACGGAACGCCGTCTGCCGGACAAGGCAATTGACGTGATAGATGAGGCGGGCGCCTTTGCCCGAATTGGGGTTTGGAAGGAGAGCGAGTTACGGAAGACGGAGAAAACCAGGGCGTTTGCCGAGGAAGATGCCGAAAATATTGCTGAAGGCTCCGTGTCAAAATCCGATAACTGGGACAAAATCCGCCGCGCACAGGACGCCTTGACGGAAGAATGCGATTACAGCTGTCCTGAAAACGATGATAACGGCGATCTATTTGTTGAGACTTATGTGCCCGGTCATTTGGAAACGGAAACTTCCGCCGCCGGTGGTACCGGGACGGTGACGGTAGATTTAACGCAGATCGAGAAGGTTGTGGCGCGGATTGCGCGGATTGCGGAAAAAACGGTCTGCGAAACGGAGCGCGACAAGCTTCGTTGCCTGGAAGAGAAGCTCAAAACCCGTGTATTTGGACAGGACGAGGCCGTAAAAACGGTAGTCCGGGCTGTAAAACAGAGCCGCGCCGGTTTCCGAAACCCGACAAAACCTATAGCAAACTTTCTTTTTGCCGGTCCTACCGGCGTAGGCAAAACGGAGCTGTCCCGATCGCTGGCGGATATGCTCGGCGTTCCGGTGTTGCGTTTTGATATGAGCGAGTACCAGGAAAAGCATACTGTTTCCAGGCTGATAGGTTCTCCGCCCGGATATGTCGGTTACGAGGAGGGCGGGCTCTTGACGGACGCGGTAAGAAAACAGCCGCGTTGCGTACTGCTGCTTGATGAGATAGAAAAGGCGCACGGCGATATATTTAACCTGTTGCTGCAAATCATGGATTATGCGACGCTGACCGACAACAACGGGCGGAAGGCGGATTTTCGGAATGTGGTTCTGATAATGACCAGCAATGCCGGAGCAAGGGATATAGGCAAGGCGCTGATCGGCTTTGGTGAGCGCGTACAGGGCCATGAAAGCGCGGTAAATGACGCGGTAGAAAAGATATTCACGCCGGAATTCCGGGGACGCATAGACGCTGTCGTAAGCTTTGCGCATCTTTCCGAAGATGTAATGGTTTCCATCGTAGAGAAGGAAATTGACGCCTTCAAACAGCAGCTTGCCGGGAAAAACGTCACGATCACGGTAAGCGAGGCTTGCCTGAACCGTCTTGCCAAAGAAGGCTATTCAAAAGAATCCGGAGCGCGGAATGTGAGCAGGCTGATCGAGGACAAGGTAAAGTCATTCTTTGTGGACGAGGTACTGTTCGGACGGCTTTCAGGCGGAGGCTCGGCGGAGCTTGACTGGGAGGACGGAGAGTACAAGTTTGCGGTGGCCAAGCGGGCCTGACCCTTTTTTCCCGTACTTGCCCGAAAACGTATATTACAAATTTCCCGATCCCAATCAAATTGACGGCGATCTTGTTTGTGTCGGCGGGAATCTTTCGCCCGGTATGCTGATCTCCGCCTATAGTCAGGGAATTTTTCCGTGGTTCAATGAAAATGAACCGGTTTTATGGCGGTCGCCCGATCCCCGTTTTGTGATTTTTCCGCAAAACCTTCATGTTTCCAGGTCCATGCGGAAAATCCTGAATAAAAAACAGTTTGAAATTAGCTTTGACCGCGATTTTGAGGCTGTAATTTCGGGTTGCGCCGCCACGTACCGCCCTGGACAGGGCGGTACGTGGATTACGGGCGACATGATAGCGGCGTACACGGCGCTGCACAGGCTCGGAAAGGCGCACTCCGCCGAGGCCTGGCAGGACGGCGGGCTTGCAGGCGGCTGTTACGGTGTGATTCTTGGCTCCGTGTTCTTTGGCGAATCTATGTTTTTCAACAGGCCGAACGCCTCAAAAGCGGCCTTTCTGACCCTTGCGGAGTCGCTTTTCGCGAACGGGACAGCCTTTATTGACTGTCAGACACGGACAGAACACCTAGCCGGTCTGGGCGCTACAGAGCTAAGCCGTAAAGATTTTCTGGACCTGCTAAAACGTCATGTCCGACGGACGGCCTCTTAGACACGGAAACACCGGTCTATGCTAATGCGTGGGCCTCAACGAATTCGGGGCTCGTTTTCATCCGTCGCGGGGACGTTTCGTACCGCCGGCACACCTGACAGCGGGAGGCGGCGGCGATTTTCTTAGCGCTTTTATGCACAAAGCGCAACGAAATGCCGGCGGTGAGCAAGCGCCGCCCTGGCCTGGAACCTTGACATATAAAAGGCGCTTACATAAAATCCATATAATGGCACCGTATATAACCGGTATGCCGTAAAACAGCGGAATATGTGAGAGGTTGGCTTGTGAAATCAAAGGTTGTGGGTTTAACCGCTTTTGCGGTGTTTGCGCTTGCGGGCGTGGCTACCTTATGTTCCTGTGACGTACCGGTGGACAGGGGGGTTTTCAACCCTTCGGGCGTGGCGTCCGACAAGCTTGTTACCGTAAAAATTTCCCCGAACATGGCTGTTTCAAAGGTAGATAACCAGCCGGTAAACTGGACCCGGCCTGACAACAACTATTCCCAAACTGTAAGAATGCCGCCCGGTATCCATGTATTTGAAGTCAGCTACAACGACAGTGTTAACTGGACCTTGAACCCGATCTCCGCCGTCGCAAAACTGACAAGCGGCAACGTGTACACCATTTCGCATGTTATCAACGGGCAAAGCATATCCATACAGATCAGTACGCGGAAAAACGGCGTGGAAGAAAGCGCCCTCTTTAACATGAACTCGCTTTCGGAAGAGGACGGTCCGCTGGCTGTCTACGTTCTGCGAGTCTTCAACCCGACGCTAATGAGTCCGGCGGGCAGGGTGCTGTTGAGCAGTTATGACGAAGATATCCTGTTTGAACATGATCTTGTCTACCGCAAGACGGACAAGAAAACGGGTAAAAAAACGGAAGGCCGCTACGCGATAGAGATGGATTTTACGATGGGCGGCAGGGTATACTTCCTGGAAGCGGATTTAAGCGCCCTTTCTAGCGAAGCGTTTCTTGAAATGGATTTCAGGCAGGAAGCGGAGATAATCGCGGTTCCGGTGCTGTGTGACGGAAAAACGGTCACATACCGTTATTCCAGGCCGGAAAGTTTTGTTGACAGGGTGGATGTCTACACGGTCACGGATTTAACGCCTGTACCGGTAACAGTTGACTAGCAGCCCGCGATCATCCGGCTTGCCGCCGTCAAGTACGCCTGTGGCTTTGAAGGGGCGAATGGCACGGGAGCCCGGGCCTCCACCAACACACGGGTAGCGGCGATTTTTTGGATTTTACCCGTGAAGCGCAACAAACTCCCGGTAAATCCAGGATGTGTAGCAGGAATTTCTTGACAGGAGCCATACCTTAAACTATGTTTTTATCAGCCGTTTAAATAAACTTTGAACGGCGTTGTTTTATTAACATTTTATTAAACGGAGAGGGTTATGTTTTTTAAAAATTTTGTGGTAAATTTGACGGTTTGTGCGATGGAGCAGCTTGTAATGCTTTTTTTCATTCAAAAACAGCGCCTTTTAAAACAGGTCCAGCTTGCCTATGGTGATGACGACGATGATTATATCGGCGAAGAGGACGATGATGACTTCGACGATGACGATGATGACGATGATTTTGACGAAGACGACGATGATTTTGATGAGGATGATGACTTTGACGACGATGACGATGACTTTGAAGATGACGATTACGACGACTAAATCGTCCGGTAGCCTGTAGCGCTTGCAGGTTCAACGCGCAACGTTAAGACCGGGATCATCCGGTATGCCGCGAGCTTTCGTTCGATCCGAGTTTACAGGGCAAGCCGCACCGCGGCTTGCCCTGTCAGGTGCGCCTGTGGCACAGAAGCCCGCGCCAAAGGCTGCCGTGCAGCCTTTGGCATTGAAGGAGCGAATGACACGGGGGCCTAAGCCTCCGCCGGGACGCGGTCAGCGGTAGCGGCGATTTTTTTGGATTTTACCCGCGAAGCGCAAACTCCTGGTTCAGCAGTTCTTTAATCCCCACAAAAACAGGTTCCAGCCCGGTAAAACGCATATCGGCGAAACCGTCCAACGGGGTGGGCATATCGTTTACGATTACCAACTTGCCGCCGTACTTTAACGTGCTTTCCGGAATGCCGGCGGCAGGATAAACGGTAAGGCTCGTGCCCAGCACCAGCATCAGATCGGCGGAGGACGCCTCGTTCTCCGCATCGCGTAGAGCGTTTACAGGCAGCCTTTCGCCAAAAAACGTGATCGCGGGTTTTAACACCCTGCCGCATTTGGGGCAACGCGGCAGGCCGCCGTTCTTTACGATCGCGGCCGCCTCTCCAAAACTCATGCGGACGCCGCTGCATGAAAGGCAGTAGTGGGGCTCAGGCGAACCGTGTACCTCGATAACACGTTTGCTTCCGCCTTTCTGGTGCAAGAGGTCGATGTTTTGCGTTATCACCGCCTTTACAAGGCCACGTTTTTCCATCTCACCCAGTGTGGTATGCACGATGGAGGCGGCCCGCTCGTCCACGCTATAGATGAACGATCCCGCCGTCTTGTAGTAAAACGACGGGTCCTGTTCAAAATATTCGATATCGAACATCTTTTCCGCGTCCATGTCGTTGTACATGCCGTTTTTTCCCCGAAAATCCCTGATGCCGGACAGCGTACTTACGCCCGCGCCGGTCAGCGCAACGCAGTGTTTGGCGGCCTTAATCTTGTCAAACAGCGTTTTGATTCGATCCTGCATATTGTTTTCCTCCTCAGGCGGCTTTACAGGGCAAGCCGTATACCGCCGTTCCAAAGATTTTCCAGCCCATAGAATGAACGCGATGCTTCTGTCATTATATGCGCCACGATGAAGCCCAAATCGCAGACATCCCAGCCGTCCCCGGCCGCAAGCTTCTTTTGCCCGTGCAGGATGGGCAGCTTGTTTTCCGCGGCGAACTCTTTTATTTGGCGTTGTAGGCCGGAAAGGTGAGCCCCGCTCGAAGCGGTGGCGATCACGAAAAAATCCGTCCACATCGAAAGCGGGCGCAGGTCTATCACCACCACGTCGCCGCCCTTGTGTTCTTTCAGCAGCCTGCCAAGCTCTACGGCCACGGACTGTTCGGCCAACGCCCTATCCGTAAGCGCCTGTTCCTCCCTGTCAGTTCTGTATGTATCGTCCATTAAAGTCCCTGCCCAGAATCAGCGTAAAATCGGCCTTGTACTCGTAATCCCCCGGTGACATAACCATGTCCTCCGGAAACAACATTTCGTCGTTTACCGTTGTTACACGCTCGCAATTTATGACACCCGCGAATTTTTCAGCCTCGCCCTCAAAATTTGAACGGTCAATTATTTCCGTAAATTCATAGCTGGCGCTGTCCGCGTTGCCTATAGTTATTACATCATAACCAAACCCGCGAATCAATTCCGCCGTACGCCCGGCCAGGCCCGCCAGACTGGTTCCGTTCAGCACCTCCACCGTGAAAACCCTGTTACCGCCCGCGCCGCCGTTCCGTTGAGCGAGGGAACTCAGGGTTTGGCGGATGATTTCTTTTATCAAACTGCCGTCATAGTACGGAAACAGCAGTTTTTTGCCGGAAACTTCACGTATATTCCCGCCTACCGGCGTAATGTTGAAACGGTCTATGTCGATGTAACTCAACTCAGCAAAGAATTGCGCGCAAATACGCCTGCTCATGTTTGTTTCGATAAAACTCTGAAAAAGCCGGCTCACGCGGGGACTGCCCAAATAATCTTTTTTTTCCCCCAAGCGTTTTAACAGAGCGGTAAAAAACTTCTGACTTCGCTGTTGCGCGGTTTCGATGTCGTACTCCGAAGCGGTATAGCGCAGGTATTCAACCGTTTTATCACCATCAAGTTTTGTAAAACCGGATGAAAAAATGACGGTCTCGCTGCCGGATAGTTTTATATCGCCCGGAATAAATACAGTCACACCTTCCAAAAGATCAACGGTGCGGGCAAGCTTGTCCATGCTAAAAATAAAGTTGTAATTAACTTTTATGTCGAACAGTTTTTCAATTTCCTCGATATAGGGGGCGATCCTGCCGCCCTGGTAGACCGTATCTATCCTGTCAACACGGTTGATCTGATGAAGGATAAGGCCGAGTTCCCCCGGTATCTCGAAGCCCGCCGCGTTTTTTGTAAGCTGGTTGTAAAGAAGCAGGTACGCGCCGAGCAGTTTGCCCTCGTGCTCAATGACAAAAAGCGTGGTAATTGCCCTGCCGTCGCTTATCTCGGCTTTCTCGAAGTCACGGTTTAACATTAAGGTCACGGAAACTATGGCGCCCGCAACGATTAAAACTATCCCCGCAAGGAAAAAAAAACTAAAATCAACTTGTTTCTTCATGGATGATTCCGGAGCGTAGCTTTAACGTTTCGTCCGCCACGCTCAGCCCGCGTTCAAGCAGCCATGTGACCACCGCGTCAACCACGATACGAAACAGCGCGTCGAGCGAAAGCGTCTTCCCTTCGCCGCTAAAGGCAATCTGCCGGAGGCGGGGGTCTACGGTTGTTCGCGCCGCTTCTATCTTATCGGCAATATAAACGATTTTCGCAAGCGGCCCCATGCCCGGACTGCCTGTCGTATGAAAACGCACCGCCTCTATCACGGCCTCATCGTTTATGCCGAATTTTTCCTGTATCAGCATCGCCGCCGCCCTGCCGTGCAACAGCGACGGGTTATTACGCTCGAATCCGCTCAGCGTCAGACCGTCCCTCAGCGCGTATTCCACCATGCTGCCGTGATCAAACTCCTTGCAAATGTCGTGCGTGATGCCGGCAAGGTAGGCGCCGCCGCAGTCCAGCCCGAAACGCCCGGCAATGTCCGCCGAGTGCAGCGCCACGTTTCGTGAGTGTATAAAGCGGTAAGGATTCATCATCCCGCGCACCTCGTCCTCAATGCTCCGTATCATGCCGGAAGCGCCGCCCGTCCCGCCACCGCTTTCGGCCTGCCCCTCCGCCCGGTCAGGCAGGACCTGGCGCGCTCCGTAAAGACCGTGAGACTCAATGATCCGCCGCACACCGTCCGGCACAAGCGGCTTCCAGTCGGCTCCTTCCTGTATCATCTCACGCACCGACCCGGACGACAGTTCCATTATCACGTTGCCAAGGAATGTACAGGGGTAGGAGTATTGAACCCGGGCCTGCGAAAGGCGGCTTGCGATCACTATATCGGCCTCGCGCATGATAAGCCCCGCGTCCTTCCACCGGGGAAAGGACTCGGCAAGGTCGTCGCCGAATATAAGCGCGGGCCTGCCATCGAATTGATACCGTTCCCGTATGTCACGCAGCGTGTCTATCGTGTAGGAAATCCCTTGCCGCCGTACCTCGCAGGCGTCAACCGTGAAACGGCGGTCGCCGGAAATAGCGGAAAGCAGCATCAGAAGCCGTATTTCCGCCGTTTCCCCCTGCCGGGCCGGCTTGAACGGCGACTGGTAGGCCGGTACGAGTATGATTCTGTCGTAGCCCAGCGGCATCACGGCAAGCGCCATGCTTAAATGCCCCTTGTGTATGGGATCGAAACTGCCTCCCAGAATCGCGTACTTCAACTAGGTGTCCGTCATCCGTGTAAAAATCTCGGCGAGGCCGTCCAGCCCCTCGCCGGAAAATACCGATATGCCGTGTACGTTTTCATCCGGCAGTTTCTTACGCAACTCTCCGAGCCGCCCCGCGCTCTCCGCCGTGTCGAGTTTTGTACCGGCAACGACGCGCTTTTTTTTAAGGAGTTCGGGGGAGAAGGCTTTCAGTTCCGCAAGGAGTATGCCAAAGGCGTCAAGGTAGTTGTCGTCAGACAGGTCGATAAGAAAGGCCAGTGTGGGGGTACGGGAAATATGTTTAAGGAAGCGGAGCCCCAGCCCCGCCCCCGCCGAAGCGCCTTCTATAAGGCCGGGTATGTCGGCAAGGATTATGTCCCGGCCTTCCGCGCGGAGTACGCCAAGGTTTGGAATCTTTGTCGTGAACGGGTAGGGGGCTATTTTGGGACGGGCGTTCGTGAAGCGGGCCAACAGCGAGGATTTACCGGCGTTTGGGAATCCTACAAAACCTATGTCGGCCATGATTTGCAGTTCTACGCGGAGTTTGCGGCTTTCGCCACCCTTGCCGGGCAACGCCCGTTGCGGCGACTGGTTTACGGACGATTTGAAGTGTACATTGCCCCAGCCGCCGTTTCCACCGCGTAAAAAGGTAAAGTCCGCCTCGTCCTTGCCAAAATCACGCAGAATTTCGCCTGTTTCCAGGTCTTTTATCACGGTACCGGGCGGTAGGGGTACGATCACATCGCCGCCGTCCTTGCCGTAACGTTCCCTGCCTTCGCCGTCGTGCCCGTTTTCCGCCCTGAATGCCTGCCGGTAGCGCAGGTGAGTCAGCGTCCGCAGGTTGCGGCGCACGACAAATACCACATCCCCGCCCCGTCCGCCGTCCCCGCCGGAGGGACCGCCGTGCGGCACAAATTTTTCACGGCGGAAAGCGATGCAGCCGTTTCCGCCGCTCCCTGATGATACTTCGATTAACGCTTCGTCAGCAAACCTGTCCATAAATCGCAGGAAGCCGCTCTAGTTTGTCTGTCCGCTACGAGGGGTTTACCGCGGCCAGCTTTCGGCCCCGGTGATCACGAAAAGCCACAACCCCATCCTTCAACGCAAACAGCGTGTCGTCGCCGCCACGCCCGACATTCACGCCCGGGTGTATCTTTGTTCCACGCTGCCTTACTATTATTGTCCCGGCCTTGACTCTTGTGCCGCCAAAAGCCTTAACGCCCAAATACTGCGGATTCGAATCGCGACCATTCTTTGCGCCGCTTCCGCCGCGTTTACGTGCCATAAAGATTTTCTCCTATCTTCTGGTTATCGTTAATTTACAACATTCGGGGTGCTCTCTGGCTACGGAACCCAGCCCTTCTAGCAGAACCGCGCCCGCACCCTCCAAAAAAAGCCTGGCCCCGCCCTCATAACTTAGCCCCACACAGAGCCGCCCCCGTTCCGGCGCGTCCGCACGGACGCGCACCCCTTCCCTGCCTTGCAGGGATCCGACCAAGGCGGCGGAAAGCGCCGAAACAGCCGCACAGACTATGTCCTCGCCCTTGGGCCCCGCGCCGGCGTGTCCGGCGGCGCGGTACTCAACGAGTACGCCGTCACGGTCCAGCACCGCCTCCAGCCTTATCATCGATCAAGAAACAGCAATGTCCTCGATTTTTATCAGAGAGAACTGCTGCCTGTGTCCCCTCTTGCGCCGGTAATCCTTTTTGGGACGGTACTTGAACACGATGATCTTGCGATCCTTCCCATGCGATTCCAGTACGGCCTGTACCTTTGCGCCGGCAATGTACGGCGCTCCCACAGATACCGTCTCGTCCGAAACGAGCAACACCGAATCAATATCAAATTGGGCGCCCGGCTCGGCTTCGATACGGTCAACCTTCAACACGGCGCCCTTTTCGACCTTGTACTGTTTGCCCTTGAACTCTATTATTGCGTACATATCAACTTCCTTAAACCTTGTCCTTCACTCTAGCCCCCCACCCCCTACCCTGTCAATAGGGCAATCGGCGGGCAAACGGACCGCCGCCCGCCTCTTTCGGTAACATTTTTGATGAGGCAACCGCGTCCGGTTGAATCTGCCGCGGGACAGCAATATAATATCACCATGCCGGATAAATACTCGGTGTTGAAAGATGTTTTTGGGTACGAGACGTTTAGGCGCGGGCAGGAAGAAGTGATCGACAGCCTGCTCGGCGGGCGCGATGTGCTTGCCGTGATGCCGACCGGTGCGGGCAAGTCACTGTGCTACCAGATACCGGCCCTGCTGATGGACGGGATTTCGATAATCGTCTCGCCGCTTATATCGCTGATGAAGGATCAGGTGCAGGCGCTTAGGGAAAGTGATGTGGCGGCGGCGTTCATAAACAGTTCGCTTTCCTACGAAGAGTATTTAAGCACGATGCTCCGCGTCAGGGCAGGCGGGTATAAAATTATTTACATAGCGCCCGAGCGTCTTTTGCAGGAGGGCGGGGCGGATTCGTGGCGGGCGGGCGGAAACATTTCTCTGGTAGTGGTGGACGAGGCGCATTGCGTGTCGCAATGGGGGCATGATTTCCGTACGAGTTATATGCGGATAGCGCCGTTTATAAATAGTCTGCCCGTCCGTCCAACCGTCGCGACATTCACCGCAACCGCTACGGAGCGGGTAAAGGCGGACATAAAAGCGGCTCTAGCGCTTAAAAATCCGTTTTCCATTACCACCGGTTTTGACCGCCCCAACCTGTACTTTGCGGTGGAAAAGCCGGAAAACAAGACGCGCTCCCTAAAAAGACATCTTGGGCGGCTGAAAAACAAAAACGGTATCGTGTACTGTTCTACAAGGCGCTATGTCGAGGATGTTTGCGAGGAGCTTGCCTCGTCCGGGTTCTCCGCAACGCGCTACCACGCCGGCCTTAGCCCGGAAGAACGCCGCCAGAATCAGGATGATTTTATTTATGACCGCAAAACCGTGATGGTTGCGACAAATGCCTTCGGCATGGGGATAGATAAATCAAACGTGTCGTTTGTGATTCATTACAATATGCCAAAAAATATTGAAAGTTATTATCAGGAGGCCGGACGGGCGGGACGAGACGGCAGCGGCGCGGAATGTATTCTGTTTTACAGCTACGAGGATGTAAAAACAAACGAATATTTGATCGAAAAAAACGCGGAGGAGAACGGCTCAAACGAATTAAAAGAATACAACTTGGAATTGTTAAAACAGATAACATTTTACGCTACGGGCACGGATTGCCTGCGCGGGCGCCTGCTTGCGTACTTTGGCGAAAGTCCTCCCAATTATTGCGGCGCCTGTTCAAACTGCATGACGCAGTTTGAAAGCGTTGACATTACGGTTGACGCGCAAAAAATTATTTCATGCGTTTATCGGCTTAAACAACGCGGCAGGCGTTTTGGTAAAATGATGATCATACAGATTCTGCGCGGTGGCAAAAGCTCAAAAATCGTAAGCGAAAAACTTGACAGCCTGAGCGTATGGGGGATAATGAAAGATTCGTCCGAGCGGGCGATACGGGGCGTGATCGACTTTCTTATGTTGAACGGTTATCTGGCGCACAGCGGCGGCGATCATCCGACACTGGTAGAAACGGAAAAATCGGGCGAAATTATATTTGCCAAAAAACAACTTGACATGATGCTGCCTAAAGAAAAAACCCCTTCAAAAACACTTCCCGCCTCCGACTCCTTCAGCGGGGATGCGGCGTTGTTCGCGAAACTGAAGTACCTGCGCGCCGAAATTGCCGCCTCGGCACGTGTGCCCGCCTACATAATCTTTGCCGATGCGACGCTGAGCGCGATGTCCCGCAAGTTGCCGCGTACAATGGAGGAGTTCCTTCAAGTACCCGGCATTGGCGCGGTAAAAGCCGAAAAATACTGCGAGCCGTTTACCTGCGTCATACGTGACCATATCGCGGGAACGCTGCCTTGACACGCCGCCGTGATGCGGGCGAAAATAGGCGGGTGGAGAATAGATGCAGGCTCTGATACTTGCCGCCGGGATGGGGAACCGGCTTGGGCGCTATACCGCGGATAACACAAAATGTATGCTCCCGATAAACGGGAAAACGCTTATAGAACGCGCTCTTGACACGCTCTACAGGGTCGGTATACAAAAATGTATTATTGTCGCCGGCTATAAAAAAGAAAATCTTATCGGCTTTCTTGGGAATAAATATAAAAATATTTCGATAGAATATATTGTAAATGACATCTACAACAAAACAAACAATATTTATTCGCTGTATCTGGCAAGGGATTATTTAGCAAAGGACGATACGCTTCTGCTGGAAAGCGATATTATCTTTGATGATGATATTATTTTACAGATGATAAATTCTGAATACTCCACACTGGCGGCGGTGGCTCATTTTGAATCGTGGATGGACGGAACGGTTGCCAGAATCGATGACGATAACAACATTGTTGCTTTTATTCCCAAGAAATTGTTCAACTTTGCCGAAAAAGATTCTTACTACAAAACGGTAAACATTTATAAATTTTCGCGTGAATTTTCGCAAAAAACATATATCCCGTTTCTTGAGGCATACATCAAGTCTATGGGTGATAATGAATACTACGAGCAGGTTTTGCGGGTAATAGCGGCGCTGGACAGGAACGAGCTTAAGGCCTTTGTGCTTACAACCCAGAAATGGTACGAGATTGACGACGTGCAGGACAAGGCTATAGCCGAAACGATATTTGCCTCCGGCGAAGGCGACGGGATCTCGCGCATACAGGCCTGTTACGGCGGGTATTGGCGTTATCCGGCGATGCTCGACTACTGTTATCTGGTAAATCCGTACTTTCCGTGCAAACGCGCAATAGACGAAATGAAGGCGTCTTTTACGGAACTGCTTACACGGTACCCTTCGGGACTGAATACGCAGAATCTCCTTTCCGCGAAACTCTTTAATCTGGACGAATCTTGTGTTTTGACGGGAAACGGCGCGGCGGAACTGATACGCGCCCTTGCCCCCGCGGTAAACGGACCTATAGGTATTATATACCCCACATTCAACGAGTACGAAGAAAGTTTTTGCGGCAAAAAAATAGTTTCTTTTGCGCCAAAAGATTTTAGTTATACGGCGGATGATTTAATCCGTTTCTCCGCCGAATGTAACTCGCTTGTCCTTATAAACCCCGACAATCCGAGCGGACACTATTTAAATAAAGAAGACATGCTCCGCCTAGCGGAATGTTTTACGCGGAATAACAAAACGCTAATCCTGGATGAATCGTTTATAGACTTTTGCGATGCGGAAGATGATAAATCGCTTTTGACGCAGGATGTGTTAGACCGGCATCCGTCCCTTGTCGTGATAAAAAGTTTAAGCAAAAGTTACGGCATACCCGGCTTGCGGCTTGGGGTACTCGCCTCCGGCGATAAAAGACTGGTTGCGGCGGCGCGAAAAAACATTCCGATATGGAACATCAATTCATTCGCCGAATATTTTTTGCAGATCATAGGGAAGTACCAAAAAGAGTACGCCGCCTCTTGCCGGAAAATAGCCGCCGAGCGCCGCCGCTTTAAGGCGGCGCTCGAAGAAACCGGACTTGTAACGGTATTCCCGTCGCAGGCGAATTACTTTTTGTGCAGGCTAAAAAACGGCGGAAGCGCCCGTGATTTGGCGGAAAAACTTCTTGCCCGGCATAACATTTTTATAAAGGATTTAAGCGGTAAAAAGGGCATTCCGGATGGTACGTTTGTCCGCATTGCGATACGCGGCAGGGAAGACAACGAGCATTTTGTAAGCGCCCTACCCCCCCCCCCCCCATCACACAAGAAAAACCGTAATTTTTTACGCCGTTTTGCCGGGCAGACGCGCCCTGAGGCGGCGTAGGTGATTTCTGTTCAGTTTTTTTGCGAAGAACTCCGCAGGCGCGGCGTTGAGTTTTTTTGCGGCGTTCCCGATTCACTTTTAAAAGATTTTTGCGCGTATATAGACTCAAGCCTTCAAAAATCCTCCGGTATTGCCGCTATTACCGCAGTAAACGAGGGCGCGGCCCTGGCGCTTGCCGCGGGCCATTATCTTGCTTCAAACAGAATCCCGCTTGTATTCATGCAGAATTCCGGGCTGGGGAACGCGCTTAACCCGCTGCTGTCCCTGTGCGACAGGGACGTGTACGGGATACCGGCGCTGCTGCTGATAGGCTGGCGCGGCGAACCGGGAGACCACGACGAGCCGCAGCATATAACGCAGGGGCGGCTGACCTGTCCGCTGCTGGAAACTTCAGGTATTCCGTACCTTGTGATGGCGGACACGGAAAACGCCCTTTGCGGGCAGCTTGACGAGGTTTTCCGGACGCTCAGGCTGACGGGCGCTCCGGTTGCGCTTGTCGTGCGAAAGGCTGCTTTCGCGCCGTGGAAGCCGCCCCCGGCGGAAAACACGCTTCCCGCCAGCCGCGAAGAGGCAATCGAACAGATCATGCTTTCGTCCCCGCTGGACTTTTTCTTTTCCACAACGGGCATGGCTTCCCGCGAACTGTACGAACTCCGTGAAAAACACGGCATGGGGCATGGGCGGGATTTTCTTACCGTGGGCTCCATGGGGCACGCCTCGTCCATAGCGCTCGGCGCGGCGCTTGCCAGGCCGGACGCCGCTATCACCTGCCTTGACGGGGACGGCGCGGCGCTGATGCATCTCGGCGCGTTTGCCTCTATCGGCGTACTCTCCCCGCCTAATCTGCGGCATATAGTACTGAATAACGGCTCGCACGATTCTGTCGGCGGCCAGCCTACTGTCGCGTTCAGCATAGACCTGGGGGCAATAGCCCGCGCCTCCGGTTACAAACATATTCACAGGGC
>JAITKQ010000087.1 GCA_031278295.1 Spirochaetaceae bacterium
CTCGTTCCAGGCTAGGGGCATAGGCTATCTTACCCTAAAACAGCCCCTTAGTCAGTCTCATTCCCCACTGCCCCGCAACGCCCGCCGGCAAACTCCCCCGCATCTTCACGGCACTCTCAGTTTACAAACTCGCACTTTTACTAATCTTTTCATAACTGGATACATATAGCGTATTGCATCCCGTTTAAAGGTCATGTAGAGGTATGCGGTTTTTTGATAACAAAAAGTTATATGGACTCAAAAAACATAAAAGGGTACTTTGTAAAACGCTGCCGCAGGCTGCTGCCGGCATACTGGCTTGTGATGCTGCTTTGCGCGTTTGGTTTATCGGCGTTTTCCAGCCTGCCTCCATAGGTCGCAGGCGTAGATCCGGCAAGGTGATTCCTGATAACCCTGTCGGTCACCGGCTCAAAGTCCCGGTTACTACAGGAACCACAGTTTTTTTGGGGTTTTTCGCACAAGCCCCTAGCCCATTCATTCCGGCAACAGGGTTGATAGCCGGATTTTCCTGTCTTTTTGCTTTCAAAACGTTTGGCATAGATGTCTTCGCGCCCGCGGAACAGGGAGCGGAACAAGGCAATTTTATCTTCAGGGGAGGAATGATTGTTGACGATTTGAGGATCGGGGTTTGGCAATGAAGACTGAGGCGGCGGCCCGGATCTTGCAACAGTGGATAAGGCCTCCTCAAGCCGCCGTTTTTTGTCTGCCAGACCTTGTTCCAGTTCAGCGATTTCAAGTTGAAGTTTTTTGACACGGGCTTCATCCATACAGAAGTATGTCATGGAACGGGGAAGGTGTCAAAAGTATGTGGCCGCTTGTGGCCGGTCTATAATTGCCGAAAAAGCCGCGCAAGGGATTGGAGGGGTGCGAAGCAGACACGGCGCTACGCGCCGGGGCCGGAGCGATAGCGGAGCCCCGGAAAGCCCGGTACGGCCCAAAGGCCGGATGCGCCCAAATGAACCTAAAAATCTTTGCTACCCGATCCGATCCGATCCTACCCCCCCCCCCCCCTACAGCCTTTCACGGCATGGGACATTGTGATTTTGTCCAAGTGCGCGTCTTTCTAAAGTAGGGGCGTATTTGCTTCTTCACCGGATTGCGGCATTATCGGTGCAAGACAGGGTAATACCCTTCCTGCCCCCTTCGGCTTTGGGATATTCGCAACTTCCCCCGTAGAGGCACTATAAACGGGCGCTGTGCGATTCTATGCGTTTATCCTGTGGTGGGGAGGGGTGGCTTTACCGGGCGTCTTTGCGGGTCTCAACCGGCATACTCGGCTGAAAAGCGCGTGATGTGCTTTCTTGTGATGAAGTACAGCAGCAAACCGAGTACGGCAAACAGCGCAAAAAACAGGAACATGGCCCGGTAGCCCAAGTATTCCACAATAAAGCCGCCTGAGATGCTTCCGATCAGCGTTGGTACGCCCGTTCCGAGCGAAAGGTAGAGGGACATTCCCAGCGCGCGCCGCTCCGGTGGAACACAGCCCGCTATGAAGGAGACGGCGGCGGGGTGGAACACGCCGTAGCATACGGAATGTGTCAGCTGGGATACGACAACGCCGCCGCCGGACGTAAATACCAGCATGATCGCGTAGCGTACAAGTACCGCAAACGTGGCAAAGGCCATCAGGGGCAGAGCCTTGAAGCGCAGGATCAGCCGCTTCGATAAAAAAATGAACGCGATCTCGGAACCGCTGGAAAGCGCCCACATCAGGCCGACCGCATCCCATTTCAGGTATTCAACAACGTACAAAGACAGGAAACCGTTTATGGGCGACATGGACAGCCGGTTTAGAAAAATTATTAGAAAACCAATGATAAAAAGCGGGGACCAGAGTTTACGTACCGCCCCGTGCCTCTGGACGGCGCTTTTTCCGCGCAAGGCCGTACCGGCCTTGCGCGGCGGGTCGCCGGCGGGCTGTGTTTTACCATCGTTGGTAAAACAGGATTTTGGGATGATCGTTATCAGTACAAGTGAGCTAAAGCTACAAACCATGACCCAAAACGCTATGTTTGAAGATGTGTTCGGGACAAAAACGGGCGTAAATTGCAGGTATATCACCAAAAGAAAGAATACGAGTGAACCCAGCGCACGGTATTTGCCGTAATTCCCTTCCTTGCCGAGTTTTATCGTGCTTATCGCATCCATAAGCGGCTGAACCGCACGGTAACCAAACGACAAAACCGGTAAAACGATCGCGCAGAGCAGTAAATTGTTTGATAGATGCAGTATTATGCCGCAGCAAAGACTCGCAAAAAGCGAAATGAGCAGAACCGGCTTGTAACATTTGAAGCGGTCGGCAAAAAATCCTGTCACGAAGGGGCTGGCGATGGCTGCGGCTTCGCAAACGGCAAGCAGAAACCCCAAGGTTGAATGGCTGTACCCGTAACCACGAATCAGTATGGAAATGTACGGAGAAAGAATGCCGTATACTAAAAATGTGCCGATAAACGCTAAAGCCCAGTACACTTGTACTTAAATATACTATCTACCGGGACAAAAAACCATTACGTTGGCAGGGGGACACGGTTAAACCTGTGGACCATTCGCGGGGCGGTCTGCCAGGCGGCGGCGCGGGCCGCTACGCCTAAAGTCTTGAAACGGCCCCATCCATCAGAACAATTCCCGCTGCCCGCCGCCGGTTTCACCGCCTTTTCCCTCATTGCCGGAGGAGTCCGGCGTCCCCTTGTTTGTCTGCCCGCCGGCAGTCACAGCGCCGCCGGATGTCGCCTCCCCGCCCGCCGGATCATCCGCCGGATGATCCGCCGTACCGCCGTCCGTAGCAGGAGCTGTTCCCGCCGGAAGACTTGCCTCCGCCGCCAAAGTCTCCTCGTCCCGTACGATCCTGTCAACGCCTACGACAAAGTCCGGTTTTTCGATGTTCACGATGCGGACGCCCTGTGCGGCCCGTCCCATCACACGGATGCTTTCAACGTCAACCTTTATCGATTTGCCTTGGCTCGTGATGCACATTATCTCCTCGCCGTCCTTCACGGTAACGCAGCCCGCGATCTCACCCGTTTTTTCGGTAACCTTATATATCTTTTGACCGCCCGTACCGCGCCCGTGCGGGGTAAAATCCCCAAAATCCACACGTTTACCGAAACCGTACTCGGAAATCAGCATCATAGCCTCGGTTTCATCGACGCGGAGTACGCCGCAAAGCTCGTCGCTCCCGTCAAGCCTCACACCGATAACGCCGCGGCTCGCCCTGCCCATAGCCCTGATATACCCCTCGTTTGTACGGAGCGCCTGCGCCTTGCGGGATATAAGGACAATCTCGTCCTGCCCGCCTGTGAGCAACGCGCTGACCAGCTTGTCGCCATCGTCCAGCTTTATCGCTATAACGCCGCGTGTTTTCGCGTTGGAAAAATCGCTTGTCATAACTTTTTTTACAACGCCGCGCGCCGTACCCATAAAAAGGTAATGTTCATTGGAAAATTCCTTGAACGAAACAATCGCGGTGATCTCCTCGTTGGGCGAAACGGGCAAAAGGCTCTTTATATGGGAACCTTTTGAGGTGCGCGAACCTTCCGGCAATTCGTGTACCTTCATCCAGTACGCTTTGCCGGCGCTTGTGATAAACATTATGTACTCATGCGTGGAGGCTACAAATATCTGTTTTACAAAATCGTCTTCCGCAAGTTTAGCGCTTATCATACCCTTACCGCCGCGCCCCTGATTCCTGTACGCGGAGACCGGTACGCGCTTTATATACCCCATGTTGGAAATGATGATCATCATCTCCTCTTTTTTTATCAGATCTTCAATGTCGATGCTTTCTATCTCGCTGTCAACGATTTCCGTCCGCCTGTCGTCGCCGTACCGTTCCGCTATGCTTGCGGTCTCGTCCTTGATCACGCCGCGCAGTTTTTTCCCGTCCGCAAGCAACGATTTTAGGTAGTCTATCTGTAATTTTATTTCCTGTAACTCCTTTTCAAGTTTTTCAACTTCAAGGTGGGTAAGGCGTCCCAGACGCATATCGACAATCGCCTGGGCCTGAGCCTCGACGCGCCCATCAAGCTCCTCGTCCGTCCACCCGGCGGGCTTGGCGCGGGCTGCCGGATAGAGAAAACGTTCTTTGAGGCCGGCCTTCGCCCCGTCAATATCCCGCGCCTCCCTGATCAGGGCAACGATCTCGTTGATGTTGGCCATCGTGATCAAAAGACCATGGAGGATATTTTCACGGGCCTCAGCCTTTTTAAGGTCGAATTTTGTCCGCCGCGTGATAACCTCAACACGGTGTTCAACAAAGTAGTGAACCAGTTCTTTAAGGTTAAGGCAGCGCGGCCTGCCGTTCACCAAGGCCAGGTTGATTATGCCGAAGGTCGATTGCAACGCCGTCTGCGCAAAAAGCTGATTCAACACAACCTTGATGATTGCGCCCTTTTTTAACTCGATGACGATGCGCATACCGTCGCGGTCAGACTCGTCGTTCGCGTTGGAAATACCGTCAATCTCTTTTTCGCGTGCCAGTGCGCCAATCCGCTCAAGCAGCAGTTTTTTGTTTACGTTGTACGGAATTTCGGTAAAGACAATCAGTTCCCTGCCGGTTTTTGACGTTTCTATGTTGAAGCGCCCGCGCATCAGCACCTTTCCGCGCCCCGTCCTGTACGCCTCGCGTATCCCCCGCTTGCCGAATATCAGGCCGCCGGTAGGAAAGTCCGGCCCTGTAACAAGGCGGGAAAGCCCGTCTATGCCTATTTCCGGGTTGTCGATGCAGGCGATGACCGCGGCGCAAACCTCCCGCAGGTTGTGCGGCGCCATGTTTGTCGCCATGCCTACCGCGATTCCGCTTGAACCGTTTACGAGCAGATTCGGAATGGCGGCGGGGAGTACGCTTGGTTCTACCTCGCTCTCGTCAAAGTTCGGAACAAAATCAACGGTTTCTTTTTTTAAGTCCAGGAGCGTCTCATCGCCCGGACGGGACAGCTTCGCCTCGGTGTAACGCATCGCGGCGGGAGGATCGCCGTCCACACTGCCGAAGTTACCCTGCCCGTGTATGAGCGGGTAGCGGAGCGAAAAGTCCTGGGCCATGCGGACGAGCGCGTCGTACAGCGCCAAATCGCCGTGCGGGTGGTACTTACCCATCGTGTCGCCCACTATGCGGGCGCTCTTCTTTGTGGCCGCCCCCGCGTGAAGCCCCAGCCCGTCCATCGCGTACAGAAGCCGCCTGTGAACGGGCTTTAGCCCGTCCCGCACATCGGGCAGCGCCCGCGAAACAATGACGGACATCGCGTAGTTCAGGTAGTCGGTCTTTACTTCGTCTTCAATCGCAAGCGGTATAACTTTCCCGCCGCCTGGCGCACCGGCCTGCGTTTCTATGTTTGACATGGAAATTCCTCAATTTACATACATGATACACCAATTTTACAAAAAAATCGACCCAAAGTAAGCCCCCGCAATTCAAAACACCAGTACGGGGCAAGCTTTGACACGGCATACCGGATAAGCGCAGGCCGCCTGCCGGGTATCTGGCCGGTTTTGCGAGTCAGGTGTTAAAATGTATACATGTTGCACTATATTTTTGGCAGGCCGGGCAGCGTTGTACTGCGCGGAACGGCGCAAAGGTTTTGGAAAATTGTGGGGATCGTTCTGATCGTCGTCGGGAACGCCTCTGTGTGGGCCCAGGACCTTGTGGATACGGACGAGCTTGGAAGCGGGCTGGGGCCTGTTGACTTCATCGACAATATGGCCGCGCCTGCACGCATCGATACGCGGCAGCAGATTTTTGACATTGGCAACACGCTGGGACTCGCCGTGCGGAACAACGTTGAAGCGGCGGGGAATGCCTCGCGCTACTTTGTGATTCACCGTCTGCACCCGCCCGAGTTTGATAAACTGGACGGCGACATTTTCGGACTCGGACCCGGCGCCGAGGTTGACCGTATAAGCAACCTCCGGCTTATCATCCAGGGCTACCTACAGGGCGCCTACGCTTACGAGGCCGCGGACGCCGCCCTGCTAGCCGGCTATATAAGCATCTACAACGCGGTACACCGGCGGGATCGCGCCTATTTTGCCGGGCGCTACAAGACTCCGCTGCTGGGGGACCTTGAGGAGGGCAAGGAGGGTCTCTCTACGCGCTGGGACGAATGGCCCGGCGCCACGCTGATGCTGGTACCGCTCAAAACGGCTGCGGACGGTTCCCTGAGCGCCGTTGACACAAGCTCGATTACGGGGAACGAGGTGGTGGACGAACTGCGCAAGGAGGATGACCGCGGCGTTGAACAGCGGCAGCAGATGGTTGAGCTGAAAGAGCGGGAGGCGGAGGAGGCGGCGCGGACGGCCGCAATACAGCGGGACGAGATAGCGCGCGAGGAGGCGGACATAGCCGGTCAGCGCCGTGAGACGGAAGCGGAGAGGCGGCGGATAGAGGAAGAACGGGAAGCGACTCCGTCCGGCGCTTCCCCGGAGGAAGAGGCGGCGAAACAGGCCTCCCTCGATGAGAGGGAGGCGGCCCTGGCGGAGAAAGAGGCCGGGTTGGACGCGCGCGAGGGCAAAGTTGAAGAAAAGAAAGATGAGGCCAAGGCAAACGAAGAGTTTGCCGAACGCAAAGCGGAGGAAGCCTCCGCGGAACGTACAGCGATAAGTGACGATCAACGTGAAATGATAGGGGCCGGGAATACCCCTCCCCCGGCTTCACCGGAAACCGTCCTCGGCATAAAACTTGTTGAACAGAACTCACAGGCGGGTACGCCTGTACTGATTGTGCCTGCGACCGGAGAACAGCTAAAAGCGTCCGCCCTGGACGCGGTACAGTCCCGCACGCTTGTAAGCGCCGGCGGCAAAAGCATCGCCGTGGCGGGCGAAAACGGTACAGGCGGCATTCACCGTTTAATCGAGATAGACCCGCTTACGCTTGAAACCGTAAAGCAGAGCGTGGACGAGATTCACCGCGAAAGCCTTATCTGGGTAGAGGGGCCGGATGTATACGCCATATTAAACGGTACGGACGGACTTCAGTATATTGGCCGCTTTAACACGGACCTGCTGAAACTGGCGCAGTCGTCCGCCGCTGTTCACCCGTTCGCGACAATAATATTTTCAGGCGGACGCCTGCTTACACAGAATACGCAAGGAACGGTAATATCCCTTGACGCGCGGTCCCTGGAATAGCGGCGGTGGGGGTTGTTTTGTCTACAGGGTAGACCCCCCCACCCCCTCCCCCCATTTAATGTCCAAAATATAACGCTGCAAGCTGTTTATTACAGCTTGCGGCGAAATAAACAAAAAAGACTTTACTTTATAAAAACACATTGATAACATAACAAAAATGACACATTTTGAAAAACAAATAATCAATAATTTTTTTGAACGTTATGTAAATTCGGCGGCTGCTCCGGGCAAGCGTGTTCCTGTCCCCGTGGACAGGATATTTCCCGGATTTGAAGATGCGCCGCCGGAACAGAAGGAATCGTTTTTGAAAGCGGCCCTGTCTCTTGAAGAGCGCGGCGTTTTCAAACTTAGATGGCTTAAACGCTGCAAACGGAAAACGCTCAGGTATATGGAATGTATCGACAAGGATACGCTGTTCCATTTGGCGGGGAAACCGTTTCCGAAAACAATAGTCAAGCAGATTAAAAAGACGGCGGCGGCTATGAGTACGGAAGATTATGCGCCATGCTGTATGGAATTGTTGAATTTCATAGCTGAAAACGTAACCATATCAGAAATAGAGCACGGTATTGACCAGAAGAAATTTAAAGATTTCGCAAAACTTATCAAGACATTGTACGATAACTCGTATATCCCGCATAGATCCACGCCCCTCAATTCCCGGTACTCTATACTCGACGGTATAACGCCCCGCGCCCTGTCCGTCATGCTTTACAACGATTCCAAACGGCTCGATCTTGTTGTAAAGTTGTTTTCACGAATACTTAACCGCGCACGTAAATCCTGGAAAATTTTCATTCCGGATTTTTCATTTCTTTTGCGTTCTTTTCCCGAAACCCTGATTTCCGGAAAAATAGCAATTCATTTTGCGGAAACCAAAACTCCGCTGGCAAACGCTACGGGAAGCATCATAGGACTCCCGTTTGAAACCGTGAGAAAGGTCAAAAAAATTTCCGTTATGAAAAACGCCAAAAAAACAGATGTGCCTTCCGTATTGACAATAGAAAACAAAGAAACATTCTATGCGCTTGCGAATTCAAAAATTTATTCATGCGTATTGTATACAGGCGGATACCCCAGCCGCGCGGTAACAACTTTGATGCAGATATTTTCAGTTTCAGGATTTGATTTTTTTCACGCAGGCGATGTTGATCCCGACGGTATTTTGATAATGCAAGAATTGCAGAAATGCGTAACAAAAACGATAATACCTGTATGCATGAATACGGCTACGTTTCACAAGTACCGTAAACACGGCAGAAAACTCAAGCAGTCAATGATAAATAACATCCGTTTTATAGACGATAAAATACGTTCCATCGACGGAATACAGGATTTGATCACTTTAATCGAAAGCACAAACCTGGGAATAGAGCAGGAGTTTATTGATTATAATAACTGAGCCTGTTCCAAAACAAATCGACTGTGCGCTAAACGCACCCGGCGTAGCCGGGGGCACGGCGCGAAGCTCCGGTTCGATGGAACAGGCCGGGTCCCTTGGCTGCAGCGGTTTTTGTGACTTAAAAGCCATGAGCTAAAGCCTTACAAAACCGCTTTTTTTAAAGGTTGCCGGACAAGCAAAGCTTGTCCGGCAAAAACTGAAGTTTTGGAACAGCCTCAACTATATTTGATCCATACCCATGCGCCGGGTGAACAGCGGAGTACCCCTTCGGGGCAGAAATAACTGTCAACCCCCTCGCTTACTTTTAACGTGATGCTTTCATCTTTCTGCCAGTCCCCGGTGTGCATGAAAGGCGATGCCCCTATCCATGGCCCTGAAGCGGGGGCTTCAAGGTTTACGCTTGTACGCTTTTGACCGCTTATCCGGCGGCTGTCAAAGCCGGAAACCGCCGTCTTGGCGGCTATCGTTTTCCAGTCGGCAAGCCAGGGATCGGACAGTATCTCTTCGGGCAAGGCCGCACCGGAAAAAAGTTCGCGGAAACGCGGCCAGTTAAAGTTGTGCGGTAGGCGTTTTTCGCTGTTAAGGGTGGCGAGTTCCATAAAAAATACGGCGTCTACCCCTCCGTTCCATGTCAGCCTGATAGAGCTGCCGGAGACATCCAGAGGGAATATCGCCCCCGCAGGTTTCATAACGCCCTGCCGTATGCCCTTGTCCGGCCAGTAGGGCCAGGCGCTTACCGGGCTGGCCCATTCCTGCCTGACGCCAACATAGACCTTGCCGCCGGGCGGCGACTCGGCGCTTTTGAGGAAGCCGTCTTTGCCGACCCATTCGGTATGCCAGCTTGCTTCACCCAGGATTTCCAGCCAGGACTCAGGCAAATCCGGAAATATTATCCGGTACGACTGGCTGATTACCGGCTCGCTGCACGATACGGACATACACGCCACGGCGACGGCCAGGAGGCGCGAAAGTTTTTTTGACTTGTACATACCTTATATTTGCCGCCAGAGTTAATTTTGCTTTAATATTGGGTAATGCGCGGCGGGCTTTTCCTAAAAACCACCCGTTTCGGGGCTTCCCTCGCGGGAAACTTAACAAAGCGGCGGCAAATGGGGTATCCTTATTCATAGTTGGACAATTTATACAGGCGCCTTGTGCGCGGGCTCATTACCTTATGTTTCGTTTTATTGCCGGTTTTTACTTTGATCGCGCAGGAAAGGCCCGTGGAAGCGGACGCGGCAGCGGAAGCCGATTCCGGCACGGGCGGCGCGTTTTCCAACTGGTTCGGTAGATCAATATTTTCTTTTGGCGGTTCCATTCTGATTTTTCAGGAAGATTACGGCCTGGAGGCCGCGCCCATACCCGTTCTTCCGGCACCGGCTTTCGCGTTTACGCTGCCTCCGTTTGTTTCCGGTTTTGCCGGCCTTGCGCTGGAGGCTACACTCGACACGTACTTTACCTACTACAAGTATTCCTATGAAATGGACAGACCTGTCCCCGCCGAGATTGAGAATCGTTCGGCCTTTGTACTCGGCCCTGTCCTAGGTCTCCAGTTTCAGGGCCGCCTAAACCTGGACAAGGTACGCCTGCGTATCAACGCGGGGCTCGCCGCCGATTTTCGGATCGTGCTGCTTGCTCCCGACCTGAACGAAGCCGATCTTGAAGACGCCAACAGGCAGACGGACGACATACGCGGGTTTTACAAAGACCCTGAGCAATGGCTTTACCCCGTTCTGGGTTTGGGCGCCGATTTTCAGGTTACGCCGCATTGGTCGGCGGGGCTTGATCTGCGTACCTGGGCGCCGCTCGATTTTAGCGGCGTTGACAAACAGTTTTTGGGCTGGCGTTTGGGCATAGGCCTGCGCGTATCACGCCTCCTGAAGCAGCCGCCAGCGGCTCACGCGGCGGGCGGCGGCGTTTTACCGTGACCGGGCGACCGGGCCGCCGGCCCCGGTACGCTACAGGCAGAAAAACTCAACCGATTCCCGCAGGGCTTCGGGCGTAAACGGCTTGGTAATATAGCCCTTCGCGCCGCTCTTTATCGCCGTTTTGACAACCTTGTCATCGCTGCTTGAAGTGATAAATACAACCGGAATGCTTTTGTATGTTTCATTTTTTTGCAGTTTCTCAAGAAAGGCAAGCCCGGACATGCCGGGCATCTCTACATCAAGAAGAATCAGATCGACATTTGTGCTTTTTAGCACTTCCTGAGCCGAAGCCGCGTTCACCGCGAGCCGTACATCATAACTATCCTGTAATATGGAGTTGATACATTGTAGCACTTCCGGCATATCATCAACAGCCAGCACAATATTTTTCTTTATATCCATAACAACATCTCCTCAATACTTAAATACTTAAATAGCGTTTTTCACACAGTTCCCTAATTATAATATCCCAATAATACTCGATGTAAAACCACGAAACCGCCTCTTCCCAGTCGCGGAGCAGGCTGCCGCTGTCCCTGAGCCAGCGAATATGTTCAGGGAATAGTTCCGCCGTATAAGCGGTATTCCACCTGATGTTTTCGGCACAGGAATACACGGTTCTTTCGTTTTGCGCCGCGCCCGCTTCGGTATAGCGGGACGGACGCAGCTTATTGCTGACTGTTTCCGGCAACAGGACGGGCCGCCAGTAGTTTTCAAATTCGCGCGGGTCTGCCGGCGGTACAGGCGGGCGGCGTTCTTTCATCCATCCGGCAACAAGCTGTACCCTGTCCTTGCGGCCGCGGAGTTCATCAAGCGCACGTTCGCCGTAGAGATGTCTGCCATGCCGCCTTATGCCGCCATGCGCAACCCCGGTAAAATTTACAGGGCTTTGAAGCGAAAATTCGGCCGCCTGCCCGCTTGTTTCGGCAATAAGCCCCGTACCTGAAGCGCCAATATCGCCTTCCAGCCAGCCGCCGGCGTTACTGAACAAAAAATGAACGCGGGTAATAAAAAAAAGGCCCGTTTCATCCGGCTCGGTACCGTAGAATTGTATGAAAGGCAGGTTTTTCAGTACAAACACGCTTTGAATACCGCCGTCCCCGGTGGAAACCAGCCTGAAAGAGAAATCCTTACCGGCAGACAGGTATGTTTTTACCGTTTTTTCCGCAAAGGCCGATCCGTCCAAGGCCCGGCCCGCCCCGTCAACGAGTACCGATATGCTTTTGCAGGAGCTTGCGGACAAAGTAAGCGCAAGGGTGAACGATAAATAATATGCCGCTTTCATTCAGGCATCCCCATGTTAATTTTACATAAAACCCTCCCTGAGCGCCAGTAAGCGCGGACGGAAGCTCCCGCATAAATCACCGTACGCTGCTCAAATATTCTATCACGGCGAGAGCCTGTTTCGCGCCGGAGACAGGAACACGGGTCGCGTCCTTCACACAGGACACGGCATCCGCGAACATACCGGCAAAATAAGCGGTCGGCCCTTCAAAACCGGAACGTATCTTTGATAGGGAACGGAAACCCTCCGCGTATGTTGACGGGGCGCTCACGCAAACTTCAAATACGCCGTTTCCTATGCGTAGCCGTCCCGCCGCGCACGAAACTTCTATTTCGAATACAAGGTGGTCGCGGCCAGCCCCTAGTTCTATGCAAAAAGGTATGTCCGCGCCGCCGCCGGTCGTCCCGTACAGGAAGGCTGTCCCTGATTTTGAGGATAAAGACGGGCCGAAGCGCTTCCCGTGCCGCAAAAAAACGTCGCAGATGAACATTATCGCGTCAACAAGATGGGTCCCGTCATGCCAAAGTACGTCCACAAGCCGCCTGTTTCCGCCCATATACAGGCTTGCCTTGATCGAAAGCGGCTCACCCAGGGTCCTTTTGGCCAAAATCGAACGGGCCTCGTTGTAATCCGCGGCATAGCGCCGTTCATGATTCGTGATCACACGGGTTTTTGGCGGTAGCGCCGCGATTTTGCGGGCGGAACTCAGGCTGTCGGCAAGCGGCTTTTCACAAATCACCACAGGGATGCCCTTTTCCGCGGCAAGCCGGCAGTAAAAAAGATGGCTGTCAGGGTGTGTCGCCACACAAAATACCTTGCACGGATGTTTGTCGAGCATATCCCCCGCGTCTTCGTAAACCGGAACTTTCCAGCGTTCCCCAAAGAGCCGCCTCCGCTCACCAGACTTATCCGCGCCGGCAAGTAGCCGGCAGTCCGGGTTGGCGCTCGCCGCCCCCGCATGGGTACAGGGTTTTTCCCGCAACATGTCGTCGTCCAGGAGACTCGCTATCCGCCCAAGTCCCACAACCGCAACCGGTATCTTTTCAGGCATGATTTTCCGTTCTCCCCGCCCGGCAGTTTGTCGCGCCTCCGCGCGTACCCGCGATCAAACTTGGCCGGTTTCGTACCATTTGCGGATACGTTCGTAAGCGGCGTTTATTTTGGCCGATTTTGCCGTCGCCTTTTCCATGTTACTTTCGTGGGAGGCGTGGCGGTCAGGATGGTGTACCTTCAGCAGGCGTTTGTAGGCGGACTTGCACCGTTCAAAACCGGCGCCGAATTCCAAGCCCAACTCCGCAAAATCCGGCCCGAGCGTTTCCGGTACCGCCTGTTTTTTTTGCGGCGCACCGTGAACGTTGCCCCAATCCGCCGTGTCTCCGGTATTAGCGGGACCGCGGCCCTTACTTAAAAATTTCTCAATATCCTCGAATGCTTGCGCAAAGTCCGCATCGTCCGAAAACCGGCTGCCGTAGCCGGTTTTTACATCGTGCCAATCATCGTCGTCATATAG